>NZ_CP159829.1:747500-967500 GCF_047730065.1 Candidatus Njordibacter sp. Uisw_058 | reverse complement strand
GCATAAAAGCCAATATTAAATGAATTCACGAGTCGTCTGTTTGATCGTTGCCTCAACCTTATTCCGAAGAAAGGGTTCAGGTCTTATTGCCAATCCAACAAACGCCCACACGAATTACTTGATTAAATTGTTAAAGAGCGGTCGATTGAATGATTTGCCCTAAAGCAGTGCGCTCAACCGAGGTGACGTATTATACCGAAGTAATCCTCGCCGTCAATCGAAATGGTGTAAATAACCACTTTATTTCGATCCCTGACGCGTCCCTTAGGATTTTGCCAGACCTTTGTTTTACAAGGCCTTTTAACGACTCGCTTAAGGCGTGTCACAGGCCCCTTTAACAAGGGAGCGCCATTATATCCATCGCACGGCAAAGCACAAGCGGTTTAAGGCAATGAGGCCTAAAAAATTACCTAAAATATCACCTAGGCTGCACCAAAAGAGAGCAGGCACAGAAAAGGGCGCTTACGCGCCCTTGTTCAAACCACGCCTCAAACTCAATCCCTGGCCAAGTGTGAGACCAAAGTTACATCACTAAATGGCGAATATCACCCAACACTTTGGCTAAATATTGAGTAAAACGAGCCGCATCTGCGCCGTTTACAGCACGATGATCGTATGACAGGCATAAAGGCATCATCAGCCTTGGTTGAAACTCACTACCGTCCCAACGAGGCTGCATGTCTGCTTTGGACACCCCTAATATAGCCACCTCTGGTGTATTCACGATAGGCGTGAATGCAGTACCACCGATACCCCCCAGACTAGAAATAGTAAAGCAACCACCTTGCATGTCGGCTGGCATTAACTTTTTGTCTTTAGCCTTCGCCCCCATGACAATCACTTCTTCTGCCAATTGCCATATGGATTTCTGATCAACATCACGAATGACTGGCACCATGAGCCCTGCTGGTGTATCTACAGCGATACCAATATTGATGTAGTGCTTTTGCACGATGTGCTCGCCATCATTATCTAACGATACATTAAATTGTGGGTACTGACGCAAAGCCATGGCGCAGGCTTTAAGCATAAATGGCAAAGGTGTGACCTTGGTACCTTTTAGCTCTGCTTCTGCCTTTAAGCCTTTGCGAAACAACTCTAGATCAGTAATGTCCGCATGATCAAACTGAGTCACATGGGGTACATTAAGCCAACTACGGGTCATATTTTGCGCAGTAATGCGCTGCACCTTAGTCATTTTAATGCGATCTATACTGCCATACTGGCTAAAGTCGATAGCAGGGGGCTGCTCTATGCCGTGACCCTGCATAGACTGAGCCGCCGGCTGTTGCATTTTTTGCTTCACAAAAGCCTGTATATCTTCTTTTAATAACCGGTCTCTTGGCCCTGTGGCTGGCACCTTAGACAGATCCACACCTAATTCCCGAGCCAACATACGCACTGCAGGACCCGCATGGACCGTGCCAGTAGTGCCTGAATTAACTACTTCAGCTGCTGGCTCTACTTTAGCTACAATAACGTTAGTCGCCACACTTACATTAGGGGCTTGAGCAGCCTTAGGAGCCGCTACTGGAGTTTGGGCAACTGCTGGCACTGGTGCTAAAGCCTCTGAGGCAGCAGACACTGCTTTAACCTCAACCATAACTTCAGGCACAACTGCCTCAGCCGTACTTGCCAAAACTGCAATGGCATCACCCACATTAAGCTTGGCACCTTCAGCCACGTTAATCTGCAGCACAGTGCCAGCAAATTCAACAGGAATCTCCATCGAGGCTTTGTCAGTCTCAAGCACTATGAGACTATCTCCTTCAGCTAACTCATCGCCAACTTTAACGCTAACCTCAATCACCTCTACATCCACTGCGCCGCCTAAATCTGGCACCAGGGCCAATTGCTCTAACGCATGCTCTGACTCTGCCACAGGAGCTTGCACTGGCGCATCAGCGATCACAGCAGCCAAAGGTTCTACTGCCATTTCAACTTTAACTTGAACTTCAGCTTGAGCTAGAACTTGAGGCTCTGCCTCTTTACCTTTATCTGGCGTTGAGTCTGTTTCAATTTCCACCATGAGGTCACCTAAACTACAGGTATCACCTTCTTTTAATGCAATACTTTTAACGACTCCAGCAATTGATGCAGGAATTTCCATTGACGCTTTATCTGTCTCCACCACAACGATAGAGTCGCCCTCACTAATCACATCACCCACGGCGACGCAAATCTCGATGACCTCTACGTCTACTGCACCACCCATGTCTGGGACCATCATTTTACTTGTTGCCATGTCTCTGTCCTCGTCTCGTCAGCAGCTTAAAGGTGCACTGGATTTGGCTTATCACTGTCGATATTGAACTTTTTAATGGCCCGCGAAACCTCGCTCACCTTAATTGTGCCATCTTCTGCTAAGGCTTTTAAGGCTGCAACCACAATGTAGTAACGATTGACCTCAAAAAACTCTCGCAACTTTTCACGACTGTCACTACGACCATAACCATCGGTGCCCAACACCTTAAAATTAGCTGGCACAAACTCCCGAATTTGCTCGGCAAAAGCCTTAACATAGTCAGTAGCAGCGATGACTGGGCCTGAGTGGCCTGACAAACATTCTTCAACATAGCTTTGCTTTGGCTCTGCCTCAGGATGTAACATATTCCACCGGCTGACGTCCTGAGCGTTGCGCCCAAGCTCATTAAAACTTGTCGCACTCCAGACATCTGAACCTATATCGAACTCTGTTGCCAAAATGTCTGCCGCCGCTTCCACTTCTCTTAAAATGGTACCACTACCCATTAATTGCACACGCTTTTTAGCTTTCGACTTAATTTCATTTAACAAGTACATGCCTTTAACAATGCCAGCTTCACAGCCCACCGGCATATCCGGCTGATGGTAGTTTTCGTTCATCACGGTAATGTAGTAGAACTTGTTTTCTTTTAGCTCATACATACGGTGCAAACCATCTTGAATAATTACCGTTAGCTCGTACGCATAGGTCGGATCATAGGTCACACAGTTGGGTATGAGATTACCCATAATATGACTGTGTCCATCCTCATGCTGCAAACCCTCACCATTCAGAGTGGTACGGCCTGCTGTCGCTCCAATGAGGAATCCACGGGCCTGACTGTCACCCGCTGCCCAAGCTAAGTCTCCAACTCGCTGGAAACCAAACATCGAGTAAAAGATGTAAAACGGCACCATGGGATAATTATTATTACTGTAAGAGGTTGCACAAGCCAACCAGGCAGCCATTGCGCCTGCTTCGTTAATCCCTTCCTCTAAGATCTGCCCTGCCTGATCTTCACGGTAATACATCACTTGATCTGCATCATGGGGCACATACTTTTGCCCTTCCGCAGTATAGATGCCTAACTGACGGAACATGCCTTCCATACCAAAAGTACGCGCTTCATCTGGCACAATGGGTACCACACGCTCACCGATATCTTTGTTTTTAACCAGTGTTGTAAGGGTGCGAACAAACGACATGGTAGTCGAGATCTCACGCTTGCCACTGGACTTTAACTGACCAGCCAGAGAATCTAGCGTGGGTGTTTTTAAACTCTCAAAATCATTACGACGACTCGGTAAAACGCCTCCTAGGGCATCTCGTCTGGCGCGCATATACTTCATTTCGGGGGTATCTTGCGCTGGACGATAGTAAGGCACAGTTTTAATTTGATCACGGGTTAAAGGAATATTAAACCGTTGGCAAAAGCTTTCCATTTCGTCCATATCCAGCTTTTTCAAGGAATGAGTGGGGTTTTTGGCTTCGCCCGACTTGCCCATGCCATAACCTTTAACCGTTTGCGCCAAAATAACGGTGGGCTTACCTTCCGTATGAGTCGCCTCATGATAGGCCGCATAAACCTTATAAGGGTCGTGGCCACCACGGTTGAGCTTCATGATATCTTCGTCAGTATAGTCTGCCACCATAGCTAACAATTCTGGGTATTTGCCAAAGAAGTGCTCACGGGTGTATGCGCCACCCATGGCCTTATAGTTCTGTAACTCACCGTCTACCACTTCATTCATGCGCTGCTGCAATAATCCATGGGTGTCACGCTCTAGGAGTGGGTCCCAATGACGCCCCCAGATCACCTTAACCACATGCCAACCTGCGCCTCTAAATATGCCCTCAAGTTCCTGGATAATTTTACCGTTACCACGCACAGGGCCATCTAAACGCTGCAGATTGCAGTTGATGACAAAAATAAGATTGTCTAGCTTTTCACGCCCAGCAAGAGAAATACAGCCTAAAGATTCAGGCTCATCACACTCACCATCACCGATAAACGCCCACACCTTACGATCCGCATTATCAACCAAACCACGCTGTTGCTGATAGCGCATAATGTGAGCCTGATGAATCGCCTGCAGGGGCCCAAGCCCCATAGAGACCGTAGGGAACTGCCAATAGTCTGGCATTAACCATGGATGCGGATAGGAGGATAGTCCATTGCCACCCACTTCACGGCGAAAATTGTCCATCTGCTCATCGGTGAGACGGCCTTCCAAATAGGAGCGCGCATAAATGCCGGGAGAAATATGACCTTGGAAAAACACCAAGTCTCCCTCTTGTTTATCAGTGTTGCCGCGGAAAAAATGGTTAAAACCAATGTCATACAGAGTAGCTGACGAAGAAAAGCTGGCAATATGCCCACCCAGACCGTCATCATTATCATTAGCACGCATCACCATGGCCATGGCATTCCAACGAATTAAAGAACGTATACGACGTTCCATGAATAAGTCGCCGGGCATGCGCTGCTCTTCGCTTGGCGCAATCGTATTGACGTAAGGAGTAGTGAGCGAGTTATCTAGTTTAGCCCCCTGTAAACGGGCCTGCTCGCCAAGTTTGGCTAATATATATCGAGCACGTTCAGCGCCCTCGTTTTTAATCACTGATGTCAAAGCGTCCAACCACTCTTGTGTTTCAATTGGATCTACATCTGAAAGACTCTGTGTCACGTTTTTCCCCTATTCACTCATGCAAAAGCAACTTGTTTCTGCGCAACGAAAATTTTGTGTAGTAATACTACATTAATAACCAAAAAAATGCCAGTTTAGGTTACTAAAAATACCTATGAGTAAATATTTTACATTTAAAAATTATACCCCAGAACGCCTCATAGCGCGCTCTTGGCGAGTTGAAACTTTGCTTTGTTCAATAATAGCTTCTTTTACGAAGGTCAAGTGATCATGAGCCGCATTGCGTGCTTTTTCTGGATTTTCTCCAACAATAGTATCTAATAACACGCGGTGTTGGTCATGAATCACTTGCCGAGTGTCACGCTTGCGATACACACTTTCCAAGTTGGAATAAATGTTCTTATGCAGCAAAGTAAATAAAGAGCGCATGGTGTGCAATAACACGGCATTATGCGAAGCTTCGGCAATGGCCAAATGGAACTCAGCATCGGCTTTGGTTTCTTTCTCAAAAGACTTTTGATCATGAGCCGCTTGCAAATTGGCATAACAAGCTTGCAAGCGAGTTTTATCTGCTGGGGTGCAGCGCAGTGCAGCATAATAGGCCGACACCCCCTCTAAGGCATGACGAAATTCCAACAAGTCATATTGTGCTTCCGGATGCGTAGAGAAGAGCTCTGTTAATGGATCAGCAATGCTACTGCCAATTTTTTCAGACACGTATGAGCCTCCACCTTGACGACTTACAATGAGCCCCTTCGCCGATAGCTTTTGTAACGCTTCGCGCAGAGAAGGTCTAGACACTTCAAACTCAGTCGCAAGGGTTCGCTCCGGTGGTAATTGCTGCCCTGGTTTCAGGCTTCCCTCTAAAATCATAGCCTCTAGTTGCGCCATGATCACATCTGATATTTTGGGTTGTTTGACCTGTGGGTACGCCATAAACGCTTCCTATTAATACTGTCACATGGGTGTGAAATACGTTGCCGAAAGGCATTTTTTTTCAACACTATTGGTTTTCATTTTTCAGCAACATTGGTATTACCAATTACCAGTGAAATAAAAATAACCCGCTTATCCTACTTTGGTCAAGTTTTATGACCAATACAAGGCCACTGATGGCAGGTCTCGTGGTGAATGAGCGCCATTAGTTGTATCTGAACTAAACCCATGACCAATTATCCAAGGCTAAATATTCCCTGTATGATACCGACTTTAGTCACCCTACGGTGCTTGATAATTTACAACTATGGCCTATGCACCCACTTTAAGTTCACACACTAGGTAGTTTAGATATTTATGGATCAGAGCATTATTGAACGCGTTTTCGCCACTGTTTTTCCCCTTGTCGCTATCGCTACCATTGGCTATGGGTATGGCCGTTGGCGCAAGCCAGACCTAAAACTCATTAACCAAATCAACATGGAAGTGTTTGTCCCTTTATTGGTATTTGTGGTTCTTGCTGATCAATCAGTGCCCATTAGCCATCTTGGCCCCATGGCTGTTGGAGCCACTATTGTGGTGCTCGGTTCAGGCTTACTGCTGTGGCCTGTCATTGCCCTGTCTCCTTGGTCTACGAAGACCTTTATACCACCCATGATGTTTAACAACGTAGGCAACATGGGTATTCCGTTAATTTTATTGGCCTTTGGTGAAGAATTTTTAGCCATTGCTGTGGTGTGTTTTATTGTCGAAATGACCCTTCACTTTAGCTTAGGCATTTTTATGATCAACCCCAAAATGCGCTTACTAAGCCTACTTAATCAACCGGTAATGCTGGCAACTATTGCAGGCTTCTTAATGGCCCTTAGTGGCTTTCAACTGCCCAACAGTGTGCAGTTACCCATTGATATGCTGGGGCAAATTTGCATTCCTTTAATGCTCTTCACTTTGGGCATTCGTTTAACCAACATAGAATTTGACGATTGGAAAGTGGGTTTAGTGGGCGCCATTCTTTGCCCAGTTTCCGGCATTTTAATGGCCATAATGGCCCAGTTCTTCCTTAACCTTCCTCCTGAGCAATTTGCTGTGTTGGTTGTGTTTGGCGCTTTACCACCTGCGGTATTGAACTACATGGTGGCAGAACAATACCAACAAGACCCAAAAAGAGTGGCCTCTATCGTGCTTATTGGTAACTTAATGGCCTTGGTTAGTATTCCCATTACTTTATCCTTTGTGCTCTAAACCGACCTTAGGGGTGTGTTATAATTACGCCCTTTAAACCACAACATTTTAAGCGTGGAACGACCCCATGACCGATGACTTAAACCTCCATTTTCTGAAAGCTGATGTGCCCACCAACGTGAGTGCTGCTTTGTTAGAAGATGTGGGAGATGGCGATATTACCGCCCGGCTTATACCGGCCGATGAAAGCGCATCTGCAGCCGTTATTACCCGTGAAGATGCCACCATTTGTGGGGTGGATTGGGTCAATGAAGTGGCGCACCAAGTCGACCCCACTATCGCCGTTGACTGGATGGTAGCTGATGGTGACCAAGCTAAGGCTAATCAAGTATTGTTTCAAGCCCATGGTAATGCCCGCAGCCTGCTAACCTTTGAGCGCTGCGCCCTTAACTTTTTACAGTGTTTGTCTGGCACTGCCAGCATTGCGCATTATTACGCCAGTTTAGTGGCAGACACACCCGTGAGACTACTCGACACCCGCAAAACTATTCCTGGCTTACGCAAAGCCCAAAAATATGCCGTGGCTTGTGGCCAATGTTATAACCATCGTATCGGTTTGTATGATGCATTTTTGATCAAAGAAAACCACATTGCCGCCTGTGGTGGTATTGGCCCAGCCATTGCCACTGCACGATACCAAGAACCCACCAAACCCGTAGAAGTAGAAGTGGAAACCATGCCTGAATTACAGCAAGCGTTAGATGCTGGTGCAGATCGCATTATGCTGGATAATTTCACCTTGCAGGAGATGCGTGATGCGGTCAAGCTTGCCGCTGGCAAAGCAGAACTAGAGGCCTCTGGTGGAATTACTGAACAAACCTTGCGGCCTATAGCGGCGACAGGAGTCGACTATATTTCGATTGGTGCGCTCACCAAAGATTGCCGTGCCATTGACTTGTCGATGCGTTTTGTTTAAAACAGCATCAAGTGATCAAGGGACAGTTTAATACCAATTTCTTCACCAATTTCATGGTTATGATGAGAGTCTGCGAAGCAGGATAAGGTTTGATTGCCCGCAATTAATACGCGGTATAGAAAGTGAGTACCACGAAAGCGCTTACTTATAATGCGCCCTGTTATGGGGCTATCATCTAAATGCAACACGTCATCAGGCCGAATAAACACTTCGGCTTTATCTCCTGTGACAAAGCCATGAGCTCGGTCGCTGCACAAATGGCCAATGGGCGACTCAACACAGGTTTCGCTACTTACATTGCAGGCTAAAAAATCACCCTCGCCAATAAAGTCGGCCACAAAACGCCCGTCGGGCTTATGATAAATATTGTAGGCAGTGTCCCATTGCTCAATGCGCCCTTGGTTCATGACCGCCACATGATCAGCCATGGTAAAGGCTTCTGTTTGATCGTGGGTCACTAACAAACCAGGAATTTTTTCATGCCGCAAAATAGCACTCACTTCTGGCACTAACTCTTCTCGCAACATGGCGTCTAAACCAGAGAAGGGTTCATCAAGCAATAATAAACTGGGTTTAGGCGCTATGGCTCTAGCTAAGGCCACACGCTGCTGTTGACCGCCAGATAAGGCATGGGGATAGCGCTCTTGATAACCACTAAGGCCCACCAAATCTAATAATTCTTTCACCCGTTGGACTTGTTCAGCCTTGGGCCAGTGATGCAAGCCAAAAGCAATATTGGTAGCAATGTTAATGTGAGGAAACAAAGCGACATCTTGAAACACCATGCCTACATTGCGGGTTTCTGCCGGTAAGCAAAAATCGTCTTTAGCAAGGGTTTTGCCTGCCAAACTAATGCTGCCTGATTTTAACGGCACGAACCCCGCAATCGCTCTTAGCAAAGTAGACTTGCCACAACCACTAGGACCCAGCAAACAACCAATCTCACCCACAGCCACAGCCAAGCTTACATCGTGCACAATGTTGTGCTCGCCATAGGCTATATTTACCTTATCCACCAGCAAATGCTGATCTGTGTTATCGAAGGACATGGTCATCTAAACAGTCTCATATTAGTGGGGTCTGCGACGCGCAATAGACGCGTGTAACATTAATACAGGAATAAGCCCAACGAGTACAATCATAATGGAGGCTGGAGCCGCATCAACAAGACGCTCGTCTGAGGCTAATTCATAGGCCCGCACAGCCATGGTGTTAAAGTTAAAGGGCCGCAGTATTAACGTTGCTGGCAGTTCTTTAAGCACGTCTACAAATACAATGAGCACCGCCGTAAGTATGGAACTGCGCATTAAAGGCACATGGATTTTACGCAATATGTCTAATGGGCTATGACCCATTGAACGACCCACATGATCTAAACTGGGCTTAATCTTCTCTAAGCCAGACTGCACACTGCCAACAGCTACCGCCAAAAAGCGCACCGTATAGGCAAACAGTAAGGCCACCAAACTACCCGACAATAATAGCCCTGGATTGTCCCAGCCCAAGCTGCCAAAAATATCTATTAACCTGTGGTCTAGCCATGCTAAAGGAATTAAAACCCCGATCGCTATGATCGTGCCCGGTAAAGCATAACCAAAGCCTGCCATCGCAAGCACTGTGCGCACAGGCTTAATGGGTTTAGTTCTTTTTGCATAGGACAAGATAATGGCCAATATGACGGCAATGATGGCTGCCAAAAAAGCCAAGCTAAACGAATTCCAGGCAAGGCCAACAAAGTCCCAGCCAAGGGGTTCTGCCTCGAACACAGCCCATAGTAATAGTTGCGTTGCAGGGGTAATAAAACCAAACATCAAAGGCGAAAAACAAATCACATAGGCCATAATCGCCTTGCTACCTGATAAAGGAATTAAGTCGGCACGGGCACGAGATTCTGCTGCTGAATGATAACGGGCTCGGCGTCTAGAATAACGCTCTAGCAAAACTAATAAAATCACAAAAGCTAATAAGCTAGCTGCCAATTGAGCTGCTGCTGCGGTATCACCATAGCCATAAAAGGTTCTAAAAATGCCCGTGGTAAAGGTGCTAACCCCATAATATTGCACCGTGCCATAATCTGCTAAGGTCTCCATTAGAGCGAGTGACAAACCTGCAATAATGGCAGGCCGAGCCATGGGCAACGCTAACTTCCACAACGCCTGCCAGCGGGAGTAACCTAAACTGCAACCCACTTCAATACTACTCACGGACTGTTCTAAGAATGCAGCCCTAGCCAATAAATATACATAGGGGTACAACACCAGTGACATCATGATGATGGCACCACCTAAAGAGCGGATTTCAAAGAACCAATAGGCGCCATAACTCAGCCCTGTAAGGTCTCTAATCCAGGTTTGTACCGGCCCTGCAAAGTCTAACAAGCCAGAATAAGTGTAGGCAATGATGTAAGCCGGCATGGCTAGGGGTAGCAACAAGGCCCAACTGAGCCAACGACGCCCAGGAAAACTGCACATGCTCGTTAACCAAGCCGTGGGCACGCCAAGCAGGATGACGCCCGTTCCCACGCCTAGTAGAAGTAGCAATGAATTGATTAGATAGTCGTTGAGCACCGTATCAAGCAGATGCTGCCATAGGGCGCCATCTGCTTGCACTAAGTAACTCACAATAATAATCACCGGAAGCGATATGAATGCTGCGATTACAACAGCAAAAATACTCAATCCATGGCTTCTAAACATTTATAACATTACCTATCTCCAACCGGCGCGATCCATCAATTGAACCGCTTGTCGATTGTTCTGACCTAATATTTCCAAAGCAATCGGGTCCATCTTGTAAGGACCGAACCCTTCAAGGGCTGGTGAAATGGCTACACCTTGTACCACAGGATATTCATTATTAATGTCTGCATACCAAGCCTGTGCCGGAGCCGACGCTAAATATTCAAGCAATGCTTGCGCTTGCTCTGGGTGTTTGCCGTATTTAGTAAAGCCGGCACCACTTACATTAAAGTGTGCACCGCGCCCCACTGACCCTTCACCACTTTGGTTAGGCCAAAAGACCGACAACTTACTCGCCAAAGCTTTATCAGCAGGCTTACTACTATTAATTAACCGGCCTAAATAATAGGTGTTAGCGATGGTTACATCACACACCCCTGCAGCCACTGCCTTTAGCTGGTCAGTATCACCACCTGATGGTGCCTTTGCAAGATTATTTACCATACCTTGCATCCATACTTGGGTGGCCGCTGGGCCTATGGCATCGATAGTAGCAGCGACCAGAGACTGATTATACACAGATTGTGAAGATCTTAAGCACAGGCGACCTTTCCATTGAGCGTCTGCTAAAGCTTCATAGGTAAAAAACTCGTCAGGATTGACTCGTTCTTTAGCATAAATAATAGGCCTTGCTCTGAGTGTGAGGCCATACCAGTAGCCTTCAGAGTCTCTAAGCTCTATCGGTATACTTTGCTCAAGCGCAGGTATCGATACGGGCTTAAGCATGCCCGACTCTTTGGCCCGATGTAAACGACCGGCGTCTACCGTAATAAAGAGATCTGCAGGGGTCGCACTACCCTCAACTTGCAAGCGCTTTAACAAGGCATCTGCCTTGCCCGTAATAAGGTTGACTTGAATGCCGGTGGCAGCAGTAAAATCGTCTAGCAAAGGCTTAATTAAGGCTTCTTTGCGGGCTGAATACACATTGACGATGCCTCCAGCTTGGGCCGTTGTAGCAGAAAAGAAAATAGCAGCAACAACGGGTAATAAAAAGGTATTAATAGGATTTAAAGGAATCATTTATTCTTGCTCACTGGTTACGTTTTTTGTGTTGACAGTAATAATTAGGCCTAACTTTTTGCTCCTAAAGTAGCACCAACAGTTTTTGAAGGGCTTCCAATACAAGGTTGATAATTGGTGTTCTTTGGACTTTTGACCACTTAAACCAAAAGTTAACTTCTGTTTGCTCGATCCAAACTCCAGGGTGTTACCCATCCGATCCCACAGGGCAATAAATGCACCAAAATTTTTATCCCAATGCTGGCGTGCTTGAGAATGGTGTATTTGATGCTGCGCTGGGGAAATAAGCCACCGTTCTAGGGTTTTTCCATAACTAATGGGCACAGGTGAATGTCGTAAATTAGACCCCAATATATTTAACACGGCGGTCACTGCATTAGCACCCAACAGACTAAGCAAGGTCACTCGATCAGCAAATACAAACACAAACACACCAATCAGTAAGCCCTGCACTAAGGCACTGCGCAGGCCAAACAATAAACCTTCAATAGGATGCGTGCGCAGCACCGTAAAAGGCGTTAAGCTTTCTGCGGTGTGGTGTACTCGATGAAAGGCCCATAAAACAGGCCAACGATGCATCAGGCGATGCAGATAATAACGACTTGCGTCATCAACTACAAACAAACATGAGGTAAAGATGACAGAGACCCAAAAAGTGGATATATCAGACGGCCATAGGGGCCGTGTGACCCAATCAGTTAACGCATAAAACAAGGTAGTCGCAAGAGCTAACTTACTTAACATCAGCGGGCTCAAAAGCAACATGATGGGCTGATTAATGAACATCATCTGATAATCAGATCGACTCGAATTAGACCACCAGATTTTACGCTGAAAAAGCCAACGTAAAGCGCCCACAAAATTGAGCCTGCGTTCCCACATCAGCCAAACAACAGCGATGATAGCAGCACTCAACATGTAGCCAAAAAAAACGCGTTTACTACCCTGGCTGACTAATCCCCTAAATTCTGAAAGCCAAGATAGTAAAAACTCAAACAACCATTCCATGGTCAATTAAATAGACATCTAGTCATTTTCTGCAGCCATGGAAGCACCCAGACTGTCAACAAGTTTGGCTAAGTTTGCCGTCATGTCTTTACTCCGAGCCTCAACACCAAAGCTGTCAACCATCAGCTTTTGAACCTTGATCATTTGCACTTGATACTCTCCCATACTGATCGATGGACTCTGCACAAACTCACCATTAACCAAGCCAGTTACCTGAGTATTACCTAACAATATTGGACTGTAACCCAATAACCTGTTGAGCTTCACCCCAGCCTCTCCTAGATTAACACCACCAGCTTCCAGAGCTAACGCAAAGCCCTTTAACTCACCCCAGTGTTTCACATAGTTCCGGTAGGCTTTAGCTGCATCA
This sequence comes from Candidatus Njordibacter sp. Uisw_058, assembly GCF_047730065.1. Classification (GTDB taxonomy): domain Bacteria; phylum Pseudomonadota; class Gammaproteobacteria; order Pseudomonadales; family Balneatricaceae; genus Njordibacter. The sequence continues at coordinate 954,377 of NZ_CP159829.1, read as the reverse complement.
CCATTAGCTTCAATGATGGTCTCTAGCTTTTCTATATCCCCATAAACAGAACCTGCATACTTGAAGACCGATTCAGCAATAACTCGCTGCCAATGAGTCTTAATGACTTGAGCATAGCCCATTAGTTCGCTTCGCTGAGCGTCCGTAAGTGCTTCACCATTGGCTGAGGTGATCAGCTTACGGCCGTCAATAAACGCTTGAACGATGGTATGAAGATACTTAGTTTTGCCACCTTTATCGAAAGATGCCGCATAGTATGCATGGGCGTATGCCATTTCAGTGACCAAAGAAACCTTGCCATCTCCGTTATGGTCTGCTTTTGCAAAACTGTCTGATTTTTGCTTAGCAATGCCATACACTTCTTCAGCTGTCAGCGCTAAAGTGTGAGCTGGGGCGCCAAAATAACCAAAGGCTTCGTCCCAAACGTGCTCTTTACCCGTATAAGGCTTGCCTTCCTTGTACGCTTTACTATTAGGATTAACATCCGCCGCTAGTTTTTCATCTAAGTAGTTATCGACCGCTTGGTTGTAAAATACCGCACCCATAGCGAATTTAGAAAACAATTGGGTGTAGTCATAACCTGTTAAGGGATCAAAGCCTTTTTCTGTAGCCGCCGCTTTTTCTAGCATTAACTCCAGTAACTCTGCACCCGTCAGACTACCAGGCATGCCAGAAATTAGACCTTTATAGGCTTTGCCAGACAAATTTTTGCCTTTTGAAATCTTGTCTACGTGAGTTTGAAGCATTGGAAAACCGTCTTTTGATACGGGATCAATAATTTTACGCCCTTCGTCCTTGCCACTAAAGTAAGCTTTAGTTTGCTCTAAACTAGCGCCTTTAGACACCAACTTTTTAGCTGAATTATGCAGTGTATGACGAGCAATCTGACCAGTGTAGGCCTCAGAATGGGTCTTAGTGCCAGTGTAGTTTTTTACCGTAATAGGAAAGTCAGCATAGATTTCTGCGTGGGCTCCTGCCTGAGCTTGGCCACTTAGGACAAAGCTCGCTGCAACAGCAATTGAAAGAAGTGTTTTGTTCATGTGTTTTCTCTGATTAAAGTTTATTAAAGTTTAAGTTCGTCTGGATTAAACACATAATAAACAAACTTTATACGTAATGCAAATCATTCTTATTTAGATTAGCATAACTTTTAGCATTTCCTTAAATCAGATTAAAAAACAACATTATTTACACCATTTACAGCCCTTTCTAGTACCCTTAAAATTCACGACCTGTTAGAATGCTCGCCGACAAAGTCCCAGTAGCTCAGCTGGATAGAGCAGCCGCCTCCTAAGCGGCAGGTCGGAGGTTCGACTCCTCTCTGGGACGCACCTGATTTTTTGCTTGCTCCACTTCTTGTGGGGCACACGCACATGCAACACGTTGTTTCTTTAAATTATCACTTCAATCTCTAGTTCTGGCCTAACTAAGTCACCAGCTATCATCGGCAGGTAATGTGGCTTTGCCAATATAGGATCTAGCGAACGCACACTAATACTGCGGTTAATGGTGCGCACGAATTGGCCATTAGCAACTGAGATAGTAAGGTTATACATGCCTGGTTTATTAAAAATAGGTATCTGCATGCGGGCTTTTGTATCGGCTAAAAACACTTTTTGCTGCTTAAACACTTCTTTATAGTCATCATCAATGGTGACATTAAGCATAAAGCTCTGCAGCTGCTCTGCAGACAATAGATCGACTCTTTCATTAGTAAGTTGTACGTCAATGTAACTGCTGTGCCCTACTTTTATATTGCGCAAAAATGATATTATTTTGTTTACTTGCATTTTTAACTTTTTTTTAGCAATAATATTTAATCATTAATAAAGTCAAGTGTGAGTAATAAACGACGTTCATTTATTAAACCTTGTCCCTGAACTGGCGAGCGGTGCACTAAGCCTGCACCTTCATTATCCTGCCAAAACTCACCTTTGAGCAATGCAACATCACCCTGGTTCAGTTGCCGAATATCATCAATACTCTGAAAAAGGCCCGATTGTTCATCTGATTTACCTTGGTTACCCGCACCTAGTTTACTGCGGTCAACCAATTGATGAGGGACCCACTCTGTTGCAACACCATGAAATGTTGTCACAAGTCGACATGGAATTCGATCAAAGTGAAACCTGGGGCACATCGCACGATCAAGCGCAGTTAATCGTAAGCCAGCCTTTTTAAGGTCAAAAACACAGCAAAACATATCCACCAATAGTGTTATGTCATTACTTAACACCTTTACGGCGTCAGACTCACCAAGCGCTTTACAAAGCTTAGAGTGGACACTTGTTGCTGTCACTACCTCTGCAATTTCTAATCTTGTATGCGTCTTTAAAATCTCATTCGCAGCCCATACCAGTTGGTCAGACAATTTACGTTGCCATATTGCAATATTGATGTCATCTCGATAAATATCAGAAAATACTGCCGGTTCGTGACTTTCACTGGCATGCCTGATGAGCATTTCGGGTAAGGCAATGCACTTAAATTGAGGCTCATTCATAGCTGTTAATGCACTCATGTGTCTTCACTCCATGAAGGAAATGGATCACTTAGTGTTGCCCAGTAAGTTTTTCCTTTTAATAATTCATAATCTGACAACAAGCATTCGTTGAGTGCATGAATCATAGCGGTTTGATCAAGTTGCTGGCCAATAAACACTAATTCTTGACGCATATCACCAAATGGCTCAACCCAGTGCTGCTGTATTGCGTTCAATGACTCTGCATCAGTAGGCCAGTCTTTTTTAGGCGTAGATTTCCAAAACATCGCCCCAAAACCATAGCGAGCAATGCCACCCGCCTGATTCCATTGCCCTGCAAATTGGGGACGAGATGCCAACCAAAAGTACCCCTTGGAGCGAATTAATTTGCCAAATTTCTCCGTGTCGTGAAGAAAGCGATGAAACTTTTCGGGATGAAATGGACGGCGGGCAAGAAAACTAAAACTGCTAATGCCATATTCTTCAGTTTCAGGAACGTGTTCACCGCGCAATTCCATAAGCCATCCCGGCGCATTCTGAGCACGTTCAAAATCGAACAAACCAGTACTCAGCACTGCATCAATATCAACTTGACCTGCAACGATAGGGATGATTCGGGCATGGGTATTAAGGGTTTTGAGTATTGCTTTTAAGCGCTCAATATCCACCTTATCAGCCAGGTCAGTTTTGCTAATGAGGATGACATCAGCAAATTCCACTTGATCAACCAGTAAATCAGAGACACTACGTTCGTCTTCTTCTCCTAAGGATTCTCCTGTTTCTTGTAAGGAAAATGCCTCTTCGTAATCATTTAAAAAATTCACCGCATCAACAACGGTAACCATAGTGTCCAGTGTTGCTACATCTGATAATGAGATACCGTCCTCGTCAGCAAAAGTAAAGGTTTCGGCTATAGGCAATGGCTCAGAAATACCCGTCGATTCAATCAATAAGTAATCAAAGCGTCCATCTTTTGCCAACTCGGTAACCTCTAGCAAAAGATCTTCGCGTAATGTACAACAAATACAGCCATTACTCATTTCAACAAGTTTTTCATCGCTGTGGTTGAGAGAGACTTCGTTTGCAACCATGGCTGAATCGATATTAACTTCACTCATATCATTAACGATCACAGCCACTTTTTTACCTTGGCGATTGTTCAATATATGACTGAGTACCGTAGTTTTTCCTGCACCAAGAAATCCTGATAAAACAGTAACTGGCAACTTATTATTGTGAAGCATGAAAACACTCTCTATATTTATTACTGGCCTTGATCTGAAGATCCTTCCATATAGTGTAATGTTATAACATAACATATAATTAATAAAGAATTATAAATCTCTAAAGCTTTATACTAAAAAATGAGGCACTCTCTTCGAGAAAATATTTTTGTCCAACAATATTGGGTTGGCAAGCTTATTCGGCTATGATTGCTGTAAGCTTTAATCGACCCTAGCATCTAGCACATTGAAGCGCTTGGGGTGAAATTTTTGTTAGAAACCTAGGGATTAAATATATGTCAAATCATAGAGCGCTGCAGATGTTCGGTCGTTCAGGAAACCCAGCACTGAGGGCAGACACGTTCAGTAAGAGTGCCCAGTCATCATCACCAGCAGGTGGCATTCAATCAACGTCGTCACAAACCATGACTCTGCAAGGGACGGTGAACAAGACTGGTATCTTACTGGCGTTGGTGGTGTTGTCAGCGTCTTGGACCTGGAACCTGTTCTTTGAAAGTGGTAACGCAGGATCTGTGATGCCGCTTGCAATTGGTGGTGCGATCATGGGCTTTATATTTGCCCTGGTGACTATATTTAAAAAGCAGTGGTCTGGTATAACAGCGCCCCTGTATGCTTTATCTCAGGGCCTTTTTTTGGGGGCCATCTCGGGCATCTTTGAGATGCAATATCCAGGTATTGTGATCCAGGCGGTAGGTTTGACGCTGGGGACTCTTGCATCATTGTTGTTCCTTTACAAAACTGGCATCGTTAAGCCCACAGAAAATTTTCGCTTGATGGTGACTTCAGCCACCATGGGGATTGGTGTGCTCTATTTGGTTAGTATGCTGATGAATATGTTTGGTTCTGGCGGCATAGGATTTATTCACTCAAACGGTTTATTTGGTATTGGCTTTAGCCTGTTTGTCGTCGCCATTGCCGCGCTTAATTTAGTGTTGGATTTCGATTTCATTGAACAGGGTTCAGAGATGGGCGCCCCCAAATATATGGAATGGTTTGGTGCTTTTTCTTTGATGGTGACGCTAATATGGCTCTATCTTGAAATGCTCAGGCTACTCGCTAAACTGAGAAGTCGCTAGTGGATGCCAATACATTAGTCTTTGGCTCCATGGCAGTTTTGTCATTAGCTATTTTTTTCTATCTCGGTCGGTTTAAAGCCTCTAAGAAGCAGACTGAGCGAGATGACCGTATTGACTGGTCAGTGCGGAATTTTTCAATCTGGAAAATTTTGTTGTATTGCCTCGCACTAGTTGGCAGTATTGTGTTGGTTCAGCAGTTTATTTAGCTGTCGATGGAATGAGCAGCCTCACTCAAATGACGCATTTTTTCCATAGCTAGGTCGCGCCCCAAAATGCCCAGACCACAGTCAGGTCCGGCAATAAGGCGGTGGGCATCAATGTGCTCAAGTGCTTGCAGCAAACGTTGGCGAATTTCCTCCACCGCTTCTACCCGGCTCTTGGCAATGGCCACAACCCCCAGAATGATCTGTGTTGTTTTAAAGTGCTCCAGCAATGTGAGGTCGTTGTAACGGTGGGCATCTTCCAAAGACAAGGCCATGATACTCGAATCTTCCATGGCGTCAGCAATCTGAAAGTAAGATTGAGGTGGAGCCTTGGGGTAATCGACAACATCGATTTTGTCTGGGTAGCCGCAGCACATGTGAGCCGTGCGAACAACTTCTTGGGGGCAATTGTGAAAGGCTCGGTCTAAGTTTTCGACGCCAAATAGTAATGCTCGGTCTGGATAGCGTGCAAAGAGAGGCTCGTCAATTTGAATGTGCCGACAGCCAGCGTCGGCTAGGCTTAAAATTTCGCGGTTGAGTGCCTCAGCGACGGCTTTGCCAAACTCCTTTTGATCACCATAAAACTCGTCCACTAAGGTGTCGGCCATGGTTAAGGGTCCAGGCATGGTGATCTTTACCGGCTTATCAGTGGCCTGTTGCGCACGGCGCCAATCATTGGCAAGAAATAAACGCTCAGATGTGACCGGTGCGCGTACTGTGGGCAGGAACGAGGAGTAGCTGCCATTGCGTAAGCTCTTTTCCGTTAATATGTCAAAATCGATGCCACTCAGCTGTCGACAGTGGTAGTGAATATAATTCTCCCGCGCAATCTCACCGTCTGTGGGTATGTCGATACCTGCGTTGACCTGGTCTTGCACCGCTTGATGGGTGCCGCGGGTAAGGATGGCCTCAAAGTCGTTGCCCATGGCAGACACAGCTGCGGCCCAACCACGGGTGGGGTGGGACGTGTCTAAATTGCCAAACCAATCAGGTAAGTCAATATAATCTGGTTTGGGGTAGGCTCCAATGGTTGTGGTTAGTAATCCCATAGCAACTCCAAGTTAAATTATAAGCACTTATTTTTCTCAGCATAGCATAAATTTAAGTCGCCCAATGTTTAGCCCCTGCATCTAATAATGCAGATCAGATCAGGTTAATATAAAGAGAGGATATTATTTGATGATTGCAGTTTATCAACGACAAGCATTAATATAGACAGACGGATTGGTTTTTGGTGCACGCTTGGGTTCCAATAATTCCTTATTGGAGTTCTCTGTGGCGCTAGTGTTTAACAGCTGGTGTGAGTTCCGTTAGTTGCTTAATTTGGAATTCTAAATCATCAAATTATTTTCAAAGAAATCCTTCATTCCTGCCCTCAGCAAGGATACTCTCCGCTGTTTCTAATTGGTTTTCTTTAATAGGCGCATCAATGTAGCTTAACCAGAATTTTTCTATTTCAGGGAAAGCTTCAAGAGCAGTTTTAAATAATGGCAATGCCAATGCAACCTTATTCAGAGATACTGCTATTAAGCCTAAGTTATGACTGGCATCAGCATGGGTTGGTTGGGATTGCAATATAGCCTGGTAAAGTCGTTCAGCGTCTTGAAGTTTGCCTTGCTTATGTGCGTCGATACCATGTTGCAATGCTTGCTCGATAGTCAGTTTCATTATCTACCCTAATACCTTGGACTAATTACCACCACCATCCAAAACCACCGACTGCTCCACCTCCTCAACAAATCATCGACCCAAATAAACGTAAAATTACTGAACAAGAAATAATATTTGTTTTATTCACCATTAGACTTTTCTCTTAGAAATAATAGTCGTTGTTAGGTGACCTAAAAAACCTCTTCTAAATTGAAAGAGGCTTAAAGCAACAGCTATTTTTTTTATCTCGGTCGGTTTAAAGCCTCTAAGAAGCAGACTGAGCGAGATGACCGTATTGACTGGTCAGTGCGGAATTTTTCAATCTGGAAAATTTTGTTGTATTGCCTTGTACTGGTCGGCAGTATTGTGTTGGTTCAGCAGTTTATTTAGCTGTCAATGGATTATGTTTTTGGTACATGTACATACTTGTAAATAATACAAACGCCTATATATAACCCTTATCAATAGACCCGAAGTCTCTCTGGAACGCTCCAAATTCCTTGGAAACCCTCTGAGACTCTCATGGTAAAAGCATTCCATTAATGTCGGCTTGTGGGGTGTGAACCAAATGGATGACCAACTTAGCTCACCCTTGGGTAATGTCTAACAGGATATTTTAATGACGCAACTAATTACTGAAACAGTTACTAATGTGCATCACTGGAATGACACGCTGTTTAGTTTCAAAACTACGCGAAATGCAGGCTTTAGATTTAAGAATGGCCACTTTGTGATGATTGGTTTACAACACGAGGGCAAACCTTTGATGCGGGCTTATAGTATTGCGAGCGCAAATCATGAAGATGAGCTAGAGTTTTTCAGCATTAAGGTGGAAAACGGCCCACTCACATCTAAACTTCAGCACCTAAAACCAGGCGATGAAATATTAATTGGAAAAAAGCCCACAGGCACTTTGGTAACGGATCAAATGTTGCCTGGTAAGCATTTATACCTTATCGGTACTGGAACAGGTTTAGCACCTTTCATGAGTATTATTAAAGACCCAGAGGTGTATGAACAGTTTGACAAAATCATTCTTGCTCACGGCGTCCGTCAGGTATCGGAACTGGCTTATTGTGATTATATTCAGAATGAACTTCCTGAGCACGAGTATTTTGGTGAATTTGTAAAGCAGAAGCTGCTTTACTATCCATTAGTAACACGTGAACCCTACAAAAATAATGGTCGAATAACTGACATGATGACGTGTGGAAAATTATTCTTAGATTTAGGTATGCCCTTACCTAACAAGCAAGATGATCGGTTTATGCTGTGTGGGAGTTCCAGCATGCTTAAAGACATGTGTAAGATTTTAAACGATAGAGGCTTTTCAGAGGTGAGAAGCGGAAATATGGGGGAATACGCTATAGAACGGGCCTTTGTGGAGAGGTGACCTTGATTCCATTAATATTCCATTATATGTTGTGGCAATAAAACAAAGACAGCAGCTGCACTTTTCGCGGGTTCTAATCCGTGCTCAATAATTTATTCAAAGCGTTCCTTTCTCACATATCCTACTCTGGTAGTTTTGAAATGCTGAAAAGGAATTGTCATTGCTTTTACTTTTTCTAAAACGTCATCAGATACATCTCCATATATTTCTATGGAAAAGTAGTCTGCTAAAGTGCCATGCTTTGCTACATAATCTTGAACGGGTGGATTGTCTAGGTGATCTAAAAAATCACTGCTACGTCTATAAACTTCGCTCCAAACAAATTTGTGAGAGTCATTTGGGTCAGCGTCAAAATTATGGAAAAGCATACCTGGTTCTGATGCCTGAACTGCTTTATCAGCAGTATCTGCGATCTTAAGGTAGGCTTCGACTTGACCTCTTTTAACAGTTACTCTTGCGATTAGGATAAAAGGATTACTGCCATCTGACATTAGATACTCCCCATTAATATATTTAATGCGACACTAAACCCAACACTATAGGGTATTTAAAATTATCCAGCTACATCAGAGTGAAGAAAATCAGTAATTTAGTATGCACCCAGAGTTAATAGGTAATGGTGGGCTTTTGAGCATGAAGTATGTGAGCGCTATATCGTCTATGGTTTCGTATTAGGGACTGGGCCATGCACAAACTATTACTGCAAGAGACTGGGTAACCATGTCGAAGCAAAAGGAAAAGCAATCATTAATAAACCATAAATAATACTGACACCCACAAATAAAGGTACTTGTTTAAATGCCTTACCTGGATTTTCCTGAATAACGCTGGCTGAAGTATATATGCCAACACAAACTGGTGGGGTGATCATCCCAATCCCAGCGAAAGCTACAAATACAACATATAAATGCAAAATGTCTAAATTTAAGGACAAAGCTAATGCTGCAAAAATTGGCACAGTCAAATAAAATACTGGAACGATTTCTACAAATGTTCCTAAAATTAAGCAAATAAGAGCTAAGGCTAACCAGAAAAACCACACTCCACCACCAAGTTCCGTAAAGTATGAGATGATACTTTGTGGCACCTGCGTATAAGTCAAAACCACACTTAAAAAAGTTGCCATTGCAATTATAGAAAATATTACAGCCGTTATAGTGGCTGTTTCCTTTAGGCACTTCAACAAAAGGGAAAAAGTTAATTCACGATAGATTAAGAAACCCATTATTATAGCCCAAACTCCAGCTACTGCTGCAGACTCAGAGGGTGTTAACAAACCAGCATAGATGCCACCAAGTATTATAACTGGGGTTATCAGTGCAGGAATTGCTGTAATAAAAGCCTTTAATTTCTCATAACTCGTAGCTGGCTTGTTAGTTTTTATATGTCGGCATTTAATCAGCACTACAATAATCATAAATACAAGAAGAATGAGCCCAGGAATAATTCCAGCAGCAAAAGTTTGAGCAACGGGTACATTGGTTAAAGCACTGAATAATATAGCTGCGTTAGAAGGCGGTATTAATGCCTCTAATAGCGCAGCAGACGCTGCCAAAACCACAACAAAAGGCTTTGGGTAGCCCTGTTCAATCATCTTAGGCATCATTATTGTTCCAACAGCTGTTATAGCGGCAAGAATTGAACCACAAAAAGCAGCAAAAAATCCCATTGCGATTACCATTGCTATCCCCAAACCTCCTGGCCAATGACCAACCAGTGCTGTTGCAAAACCGACCAACCTCGAAGCGGCTCCACCGCGCAACATTGCCATACCAGCAAATATAAAAAGTGGCACTGCTATCAACACATGTTTGGTTAAGGCGCCAAATGAAACCTGGATCAATGTAGACCAAGGTAAGTTAAGGCCCCAGATTGCTGCAACTGAACTACCTAAACCAAAAACTAAAAAAATCGGCACCGAGCAAAGTAAAAGAACAAGCGAGATAACAGCTGCTAATGAGTACATTTATTTTATTTTCTCTTTTTTATGCATTAAGTTTTTCAAGTCTGTTAAAACTAACTCAATGGAAAATAAACCCAAAATCACAAAACCTACAGGGAACGCTAAGTACATCCACCAAATAGGAATCTCGATTTCTAACTCCATTATTTGACCAAGCTTAAAATATAACAAAGTAGCGTCGAAACCTGCTTTAAAAAATACTATCGAAGCCAAAAGTGCAATCACATGAGAAAAGAGATTAAGCCAATGAAGATTCTCATCACCGATTATTGAAGGAAGAAAGTCAACTTTTATGTGTTGAGCGTTTTTTAATAATGGACCCAATAAGGGAAATACCAGCCAACTAACTAGAACTGGCGGCAACTCAATAAACCAATCATATCCATTACCAGAAACATATCTAGTTATTGCGCTGAGTGTTAATGCAGAAACCATGATTGCAATAATCGCCATTGCGATCATATGAGTGAGTTGCCCAATCAAGACATTCATAGATCGCAATGGCTTAAGAATAAACAAAATTATTCTAATTATTAATATTTGAAAAAGATCAAACGTCATTTTTAATTTGCAACAAATGCTTCAGCAGCGTCTAAAGCATCTGCATCAAAAAGATGGGCCATAGCTGGCATAACTTTTTCGATCATCAACTTATCAAACTTTGCCTTTTCCGCACCACTTAATTCTGTCAGAATGCCTCCACGAGCTACAAATTTAGTTAAAGTACTCTCACCCGCATCTAAGATTGTATTGGTTGAAACATTGCCAATTTCTTGACCCACTTCCATGACAAGTTCTTGCAGATCCACAGGTAAACTATCAAACCAAGATTGGTTTGCCATGATGTAAGCATCCGCAAAATACTGATACGGCTTCTGAGCAAACTTCAGATTTTCCCACCAACTATAGGCCTCAATACTTCCTGGAGGACTGTTGATTGTATCTATCATTCCTGTCTGTAAGGCGGTATAAACTTCTCCTGTAGGAAGCGAAACTCTATTAGCTCCTAACGCATCCCACATTGGTTCTTCACTCTTAAGTAACCTTCTGGCTTTTAATCCTTTCATTGCATCAACACCTGTGAGTTCTCTTTTACTACTAAAAGTCATCACAGGGCCAACAGGATTGTACATAATTAACTTAGAATTAGTCTTAGTTGTAAGTTCATCCCAAATACTCTTACCCATTTTAGATTCTTGAAAAAATGCTCTTTGTTGATCATAAGAATTAAATAATCCTGGGTAAGATGCTACATTAAAGTTTTTATTTATAGATGGGAAGCTAACGACGCCAACTACGCCACCAAGCTCCACAGCCCCTGATGTTATTGCACCCATTACTTCTCGGATTCCAAATAATTGCTTGGAGGGGTAAAACTCTATCCGCAGCCTGCCATCAGATCTCTTAGTCACCTCATCTGCAAACATTTGCGCATGAATTGCACTTTGGTGTGTTGGGCTCCAATGACCTGACATTCTCGCCACAATTTCTTCTGCTGCTACGGAGGTTGATAAGGAGGCAAAAACTCCTATCGTAGCAATCAAGCCAGCTGCTTTTTTAAAATTAATTTTTAACATTCTTTTTACTCCTCGTTGGTTTACTCCACATCTGCCGTTGGGGTTAGCCTATTAGCTTCCACCCGACAATTATTTTTATGGATGTATATTCGCATTCCTGAATGTCCCGATCAAATCACTATACATTCAAGTTCTTTAAAATTACCAATAGAGATAGTTCAGTCATTCATTCAGAAAAACTATGAATCTTTTTCTTCTTTTTCGAACTTAAGTAGATCAGGGGCAGCTGTCCTGTCTAGTGGATATAAAATTCAAACCAACTAGGGCAAGCCGGGGTAGGATACTTAGGCCATATTATTTATACTTTAGAGCTTGGGTTTTCAATAATTATGGCAATACCCTGGCCCTCCAATGCACATTTTCATCAATGTAAAGATTGCAACGGTGTAAATTCATGAGTGGAATTAATTGTGCTAGCCAGTAAAAACCTAGGTCTCTATCTAGTTCAAAGTGGAGACCTAGTTATAATGTTTTTAGATGGTCATTCAATAGTATGTTGCGCCATAGGGAAGTGTGGCTCTAACGTCTAAATAAATGGGATTTTTCTCAGAAACTGCTGTCAGCAACACACTAATAGTTTGGTTAACTACCGCTGAATTTTTATAAAAAGGATTTAAAAACGATGCCTTTATCCCTTGGCAATGAGCCAACGCGCTCTAAATATAAACTAATCGAAAGGGAAACTGGTTTACATAATTTAGTAGAGCAATTTTATTCGATAATGGAAGCCAACCGTGACAGCCAGTCTCTTTTTTTAATCAGTTAAAGCCCTAAATTAAGGGAGAACTAAGAGGTAAACCGGCATTCGGTGTGAAGCCATATAATTCAACATCTGGTAGCGCTTTAGCAACAACATTTCTGGCGGCGATAAGCCTATCAAAATCAATGCCTGTTTTTAGCCCCATGGCCTCTAGCAAGAAAACCAGATCCTCAGTAACTATATTACCGCTGGCACCCGGCGCTGCGGGACAGCCACCAATACCACCCATTGATGAGTCGATGGTGGTTAGGCCTACTTCTACCGCAGCTAGGACATTTGCTAGTCCTTGCCCACGGGTATTGTGCAGATGAATCCCTGTTAGATGTTCTCGACCAATAGCACTCCACACCTTGCCTATTAAACGCTTAACCTGCACAGGATTGGCATATCCAGTCGTATCAGAAAGGCCCACTTCATTGCATCCAGCCTCCATTAAAGCGACTGCTAATTCCTCTACTCGATCTTCTGAAACACTGCCTTCTATGGTACAGCCGAAGGCGGTTGAAAGCGCACCTTCAATGGTAGGCCTTTCATTAATAGGCAACTGCCTAATTAGCTCGACTATGCTTTTCACTTCGTCAAGCATCTGCACATGGGTTCGATTAACATTGCGCAGGCTGTGAGTCTCACTCACTGATATGGGGATGGTAAGCTTGTGGACCCCTGCCATTATTGCTTGCTCAGCTCCCTTGAAATTTGGCACTAAAACGGCCACTTTTAGGCCTTCAATAGTTCTGGCATACTGAGCGACTTCCATCATGTCCGCAAATTGTGGGAATATCCGTGCTGGAACAAACGATCCAACTTCTATTTCTGGAACACCCGCTAAAGCCAAGGCTTTAATCCAGCGTTTTTTAGCCTCAGTAGGCATAATTTGACTGATACTTTGCAAGCCATCTCGCGGGCCAACTTCACTCACCTCGATGTCGATACCTGTCATATTGCTTTTCCTTTTTTAAGCGTCTTTATTTCACTAGTTGTCAAACCAAGTTCACAGAGAATCTCATCGGTATGCTCCCCAAGCATTGGAGGAGGGGTATCTACAGAGGGTGTTTTTCCATCAAGTTTTATCCCCGTACGAGTCACTCGAATATCTCGATTTACGCCTGGCACGTCAGTGTAAGTAGCAACCATGCCCCGCTCTGCAATCTGTGGCTGTGCTAGCGCTTCTGCCACCGTTAAAATAGGGCCACAGGGCACTCCTACTTTATTAAGCAACACAGTCCACTCATCTGTAGTACCGTTCATAAGGGCTACATTGAGACACTCAGAAAGTTCACCACGGTTTTCTAGACGTGCCTGCCGAGTCGCAAATTTAGGGTTTTCAAGTAACTCGTTTACACCTAACACCTCACAGGTTGCTTCAAACTGTTCCTGTTTATTGGCAGCAATGTTGATGAGTCCAGAACCAGTTCTAAAAGTCCCCGACGGACTACCCGTAAAATTTTCATTACCCATTGGTTGAGGTTGTTGATTTGCGTTGAAGTAATTTGAAATCGCAAAACCCATGGTGCTCATGACAGATTCCAGCATTGAAACGTCGATAAAGGTTCCGCGCTTGTCATCTTTTTTTGCCAGTGCTGCTGAAATCGCAAAGGCTGCCGTCATTCCACCAATGGTGTCTGCTATGGGAAAACCAACCCTCAAAGGCGCTGTTTCTGCATCACCAGTGATGCTCATAGTGCCCGACATGCCTTGAATGATTTGATCATATGCTGGCCGACTCTTCAGCGGACCTTCCTGACCAAAGCCAGATATTGCGCAATAAACTAAATCTGCGTTTAGTTCTTTAAGTGCGTCATATCCAACACCAAGACGATCCATCACGCCTGGTCTAAAATTCTCAACGATCACATCAGCGGTTTTAACAAGACGTTTAAATACAGCAACGCCCTCCGCCGATTTAAGATTAATGGTAATGGAGCGTTTACCCGAGTTTTGAGCAAGAAAAGTAGCCCCCATGAGTTTTTGATTAAGCTCAACATCTAAGCCTAATTGCCTGGCTAAATCGCCTCTATTGGGCACTTCAATCTTGATCACCTCGGCCCCAAGGTGGGCGAGTTGACAGCCGCAGAATGGCCCAGACAGAACGTTTGAGAGATCAAGTACACGATAGCCCTCTAAAGGTTTCATGAGCCCTCCTTTTTAGGCTTTAAGCGCTCACCATAGTTTGCATGAACAACTTTGCTATTGGTAAAAAACTCACGGCAATGACTACCCTTTTCAGGGGGGCCATATGATGAATTTTTACGCCCAGTAAATGGTGCATGAAAATCCATACCCGCAGTTGGAAGGTTAATCTGCACCATTCCGGCCTGTACATTGGCGGTAAAATGATCAATTATTTTGCGGTCATTGGAAACAATACCGGCTGACAAACCAAAATCGGAGTCGTTGGCTACCAAGAGTGCTTCATCATAGTTACTGACAGATATGACTGAAGCAATTGGCCCAAATACCTCCTCACGACAAATTTGCATCTCGCGCGTAGCATGAGTAAAAAGAGCTGGCGATAGATACCACCCTGGTGTTGCCCGTTTAAGTTCTTCTCCACCTGTTAAAAGCCTAGCACCCTCGATCTTAGCAGTGCGGAGGTAGTCGAGGTTACTGTTCAACTGCGCCTCACTCACGACAGGGCCTATTTCTGTATCTGGATTACGGGCATCCCCAATTCTCAAACCTTGCATACGATGTAACATCGCAGCCACGAAAGTGTCATGAATGCCCTCAGTTACAATCAGTCGAGATGATGCGGTACATCGCTGGCCAGTTGAATAAAAAGAACCATTAATGGCAAATTCAACAGCACTTTCAAGATCAGCATCATCAAGCACTATGAGTGGGTTCTGACCACCCATCTCCAGCTGCATCTTACCTCCACGGGCAAATGTGGTCGCACCAATCTTGCGTCCAACAGCGGTGGATCCAGTAAAGGTGACTCCTGCCACATCTGCATGTTCAACAAGTGCTGCACCCACTTCTGTACCTTGCCCCATGACAAGATTGAATACACCCTCTGGAAGACCTGCGCGCGAAATAATCTCTGCCAGCGCCCAAGCAGAACCTGACACCAATTCAGCAGGTTTGAAAACTACGGTATTGCCATAGGCCAGCGCTGGAGCAATTTTCCAGGCTGGAATCGCCAACGGAAAATTCCAGGGTGTTATTGCCGCAACAACGCCGATTGGTTCACGTCTAACCTCAAGTGATATGCCTTGCCGAAGAGAACGATAACCCTCTGTCTCTGAGCGATAGACCTCTGCTGCAAAAAACTTAAACAGACTACCGGCTCGATGAGCCTCTGCTACCGCTTCTTTGAGTGTTTTGCCCTCTTCACGGGCTAGAAGATCACCTAACTCATGCTGACGTTGAATAATTTCTGATCCAATTGCATCGAGAATCTCAAATCTTTCGCCAGAGGTGCTGTTTGACCACACGGGCATCGCAGTGGCTGCTGCTGAAACCGCATCTTGCACGTCATTACTAGAGGCAATGGCGTATCTTGCGATGACATCATTGGTGTCTGATGGATTAATATTCTCCATATATTCTAAACTAGGACGCCATTCACCAGCAATAAAGTTATGTTTTATTGGCTGCTCGTTGGCCGTTCGAATGGTCATAGTAATTGCTCCAAAACAGGTCGCCACCCAATATCCTCATGTCGATGATCATAGGTATTTAAGTAAAAAAATTGGCCCGCCTGATAACCACGGCAACAGCGGGCAGTTTCCCGATTTGCATAGGGTGTTGAAGTCCAGCTCACAGCTCCAATCCAATTCCAGAATTGATTATGGGGTGCTTGAAGCACCTTATCACTTAGCACTCCAGACCGATCATTAGGTGTTAGTGTTGGCAAGCCCTCTACTGGCTCTGCTCCTGAGACAAAACAATCCCACTCGTTATCAGTTGGATGGCCACCACTAAGTCCATCAGTGCCAAGCTGATAATCATTGCCTCCAGTCATCAATCGGCATGTGTAAGTTTTTCCATCAATCACCACCTCAGCTCCATCTACATATCCTGCGTCAAATAAATCTTGCCAACTAACACGAACAAGAATCATGCGATCACAAATATAAAGTCGACGAGTACTATCTTCGATAACGATCCAGTTTAAAGTGTTATTAGGGTGGGGGGGGAGTATCTCCCAAGCTCCAACGACTCCAGTCTGGAGCGGGTTCAAACTCAGAAATATTACCAAGCTCCATACCTTTATAAGGCACTGGTAGTATAGAAAAATCAGTGACCCAGGGGCGCGATGGACGAGGTTGAGGTGCACCGTCATGATAGAGTGCACCAAAAGATTTAATACCTTTAAATGTATTCATAATTAATTTGATTTACTAGTGTGAAACATATGTTTGCGAAGCGTGCGTAAGAGCAAATGTGCAGCCATTTGTTGGGTGCGTCCTGAAGGATCAAGTGGTGGGCAAGTCTCTACAATATCTAATCCATCAAACGGTGCTTCCGAAAGAATATCTAGCATTTGGCAATATTGTCTTGGCGTAATTCCACTATGAACAACAGAACCTGTTCCAGGTAAATAACCGGCATCCATAGCATCAATGCAAAGCGAAACATAAAGGCTTTCGCACCCTCTTGTGGCATGCTTAATAGCCAGCTCCATGACTTTGGCAGCCCCAAGGCGATGCACATCTTGGGAAGAGAAAACCTTTCCTCCCATGCTTTTAATCAGCTCATACTCACCTCCATCAATCCAGCCTGATATGCCAATCCAAACCATATTGGGCTGAATAATATTAGAGAACTCAGAAATGCGTCGACCATTAGTGGCATGATTATGAGCGCCCCATGCGCCCAGGCGATTGGTGAAATCTAGGTGCCCATCAACCTGTATATAGCCAAACTTTCGATTTGGATCTCGATCTGAAAGGCCTCGTGAATACCCAAGGCATGCAGGATAACCATTATAATGATCTCCACCTAGCCCAAGAGGTATACCACCAACCGCTGTAATTGCTCGTGTCATTAAGGCAATAGACTCAGTGGTATCTTCCACACAATCTGGAAAAATATCAGCATCACCACAATCAACAATCCATTGATCTTGACGTTTTCGAAGCACATTTTTCAAAATAGGATCAAAAAATTCAGCTTCCTCATGCGAAATAGATTTTGATATTTCAGTAGTAGCCACTCTGAGTGCCTCTGGGCCAAAGCGAGTTCCAACCCGGCTAGAATGTGTCCAGTCAGATGGCATCCCCACAACCCCAAGCACCCCAGGCTGAACTTCTTCGGGAGATCCAAGTGGTGCACTAAAAAGAGAGTGGGCAACAGGGTTCATTTTTGGAAAATTTGACATAAGTTAGAGTTTGCCCCTTTTTTTAATTATCATTTGAGTTGATATCGTTCATAAGGCCAAGACGCGAACAGATGTATCCAACGAGTGCAGTAACAATTAATCGTTGACCCGTTTTAACGACGCTTAGCCCGTTTATGGTAGGGTTATGGCCCGTTAAAATTAGGGTAGCTATCGGTGCGCTAGCCAGTGCCACTAAAACTCGCCTTAACAACTTTAGGCTCATTCCGTTAAATACGGGTTGGTCAGACATCCCATGAAGTTCTGAAGATACCGACGATAGATCTAGGTTAATAATCACGGGTACATCTCGGTTCGATAAGGTGTGGCTTAAATCAGTAATCGCCTTAGAGCTCATGTCTTTAAGTTGGCTTGATGAAAGTATTTTTGCACCCGCACCTGAAAGCTCCATTAAAAATTCTACAGATGGATTCTCAGCGGGGGCCAGAATGCAAGTATCTGCCAACTTGACTGCGCCACTTGCCAAGAGAGAATGAAGCGGTGAAGAAGCCTGATGATCCAGCTTTGTATCCGAAGTTCCCGGAGTCTTTCCGCCAATTTGTATGTAAGCAACAGACTTTCCATTGGCAATAGCTCTGGAAACGGGGGCAATAATGCTACTGTCTCCACCCAGAACAATACTCGTGGCATTGCGATTATAAACTTGCGCAATAGTATGGTTGATAAGCTCTTCAGCTTTCGATCTGGTTTGGCCTAAAACTGGAATATCTCCAAGATCAAATAATCGCTCATTGATTGATGACGTATCAAACACCTCTTGCTCGTCAATATTGATGGGATTACTAAATTGCGGGTTAGCATACCAACCAAAATAAACTGACGTTTCTCTGATTGATAAGGGCGAGAAACGGGCGCCAGATTGAAGGTTTTTACTCCCTTCAATGGGCACACCAATAACGGCTAATGTTCCTGCTGATAAGTCTTCAACCTTTGCCCTTACTGATCTCATAAAAGATAGATGACCCGCCATGCGAGGTAATGGAGCATTTCTCAACGGCATAGGGCGCTCTCCTGAGACATTGTTTCAATCACACTTTTTACAATTTCGGCAACAGTGACACTAGCAGCGCTGCCAGAGATATCTAGGTCTGGAATATATCCAGTCACGTCGGCACCGATAATGGGTAGTTTTCCTAATTCAAGGATGAGTGCATTTAACTGCTTTGGTGTCAGTCCAGTTCCAGTGTATGCAGAGTTAGAACGAATGGACGGCAAGGCGAGAACATCGATATCTACACTAAGATAAAAACTAACATTTTTGTCTGGCAAGCCCTTTAGTATTTGTTCCGTTAGCCCGCTTAATGATGTTGACAGTTGTTGCGCTGAACGAACAAAACTACCAGCTAAATACTCAAATTCCTCTAGGGGGTTTGAATCGCTTACCCCTAAAAGCGTAATTGATTTTGAGCCACCACAGTGTTCGCCAAGTTGTCGTGTTGCACATGAACGACTCAGCGGGTTTTTTTGTGGATTTAAGATTTCTGCTGCATCCAAATTGCGTGAAATTCGGATAATGTTCAAATCATGATCTGGCCTTGCCTGTAATTGGCCAGAAACTAAGGCAGGAATAAGACTATAGTCTCCACCCAATGTCAGAAGTTTAGCGCCTGTTTGGTGAATTCTAAAACTTTGTTCTTTAAGAATTGATAGGGTTTTCTGAGGTTCAATAGGAAAAATATTGAGTTCGCCAACATCAATAGTATTATTAGCAGGAGCAATATTTGGTCTGTGGGTTAGCACAGGTAATGAGGCATACCTTAATTGCCGAGCAGCATATCTGGCGCCTGGCTCTCCTTCCGAAAAATGATCACAGAAGAGTCCTGCAACCGCTATTTTTCCTTCTGAAAGATCTTCAATATCACCAATAGGGGCGCCAAAAAAAGAGGGCACTGACAGCATTGAAACCGGCAAATCTGCAGAACTCATAAGGACATTTCCTCAAACAGCCGTTCACCCAGTACTGCTAGAAGCGCCTGCGCAGTGGCATATTGCGAATGGCCTCGAGCATCCAGTAAGGGGGCCACATTGGTTACACCAATGCCTACTAACTGTGATACTACATTAGCTTTAGAAAGAATATCTGTAAGTTGTAATGGCGTTAGGCCACCTACATTAAGCCCTGGCGTCCCAGCTGCATAGCCAGTATCCAAAACTCCAGCATCTATGACACATAAGATTTGTTTGTTTTGGAGGCCAAATTGTTGGATCGCATTAACAGCAACCTCTACACCTTGCTCATGAATAATTTCAGCAGCAATGACATTGCCCTGAATGTCTTCTATCCCTTTCCAGTTTTCATACGGTTGAATGCCATTAGCACCAATAACAAGCAGCGGATAGTTTTCAGGGTTAGTCCTAACCGTCATAAGTGATGACAGCGTTTTAGAGGCCAAACCATTGACTCTTGGTATATCCAATCGGTTTGATATAACGAGCAGCCCAAATTCACTAGTGGAGCTTTGCAGTCCAGCAATCAATCCCTCTAGAATGTGTCCGTCCCCTCCCAAAAGAACGGGCAATCCACCCTGCTCATGCACCCCCGCAGTGACCTGTTCAACTTGTTTTAAAGTATCTATTGTGACTTCAGTACAGTCAGCCAGGTCGCCTAAATCAAGGCCAATAACTTCACTTCTAAAGCGGGTAGCCTTTCCTGAATCAAGTGAGACAACTGTTTTGGATGGCGAGTTAAAATAACAACCCAAAGCACCCATTGTCGCGCGTCGTATAGCCTTAGGACCATTTGAACAGCCACTTCGTCGAGGTAAAGTGGAATCAGCAGGTACACCAAAAACAACAATACTGCCTTGAGAAACTTCTTCTATATTGGTTTCAGAAAATCCAGCATATGTGGTGCTAGCGCTTGTAGATTCACTCATAAGCTTAGTCATTAAATTTCAACCCAATAGTGAACAGCTGGAAAAAATATTCTTGATAACTTTTGGGTAATCATAATTGTTCCTTATTTTTTTGATTTCTATTAAAAATAGAAATCATAACTAAAGCGCTGATAGAGACAAAAATTAAGCAAGTTGATATTGCAGCAATTGTTGGATCAAGCTGATCACGCAATGAGTTAAACATGCGGCGGGTAATCGTAGCGTTGTCCCCACCCGAGACCAGCATCGAAATCACAACCTCGTCCAACGAGGTGATGAAGGCCAAAAAGGCCCCTGTCTGAATCGAAAATTTGACTTGCGGTACAGTGATTGTCCACAAGGCGTATGCTCTGGAAGCACCTAGACTGCGTGCCGCCAGTTCTTGATCGAAATCATAGTTCAATAAACCCGACATCACGGTCACAATCACAAAAGGCAACGCCAGCGCCGTATGGGCGATCACAATTCCGGTAAGCGTATAATTGAGTCCCAGCTTGGCATAAAGGCTAAATACACCTACAGCAATCAGGATCACCGGTACAACAATGGGCATAATTACAAGGATCTGTGCAATATTACGGATCCGTGGGGCAGAACAATGTAGGCCATAAGCACAAAGTGAGCCTAAAGGTGTCGCAATCGCCGTGGTCATCACTGCCGCAATGAGTGACGTCTTGGTGGCGCTCATCCATTCTGGAGATGTGAAATAGGCTGCATACCAGCGAAATGAGAATGACGTTGGCGGGAACTCCAAAAATGAGGCCCCCGAAAACGACATTGGGATCACAATAAGTGTGGGTAGAATCAGAAAGAAAAGCACCGCGATGCCAACCACTGTTAGCCACAGCCCGTCTATTTTTCGTTGTCCAACTTGTTCCATTTCTAGTTCCTCAGCGCATGAATAGTTTGTCGAGGCCAAAGACACGGTTCATCAGCCAGATCATCACCAGTGCCAACAGCAGTAGGACAACGCCCAAAGCTGATGCTGCACCCCAATTGGAATAAATTGTTATGGTACTTTCTATGCGCTGCGCCAACATTTGTACCCGGCCACCGCCCAGCAAAGCGGGTGTAACGAAAAACCCAAGTGACAAGATGAAGACCAGCACGATGCCTGCGAAAAGGCCCGGTAGGGACATCGGAAAAAATACCCTCCAGAATGCCCCACGTGGGCTGGAGCCAAGCCCCACGGCAGCCCTAACTAAATCAGTGTCAATATTGCGCATGGTGGCATAGAGAGGCAAAATC
Source organism: Candidatus Njordibacter sp. Uisw_058 (assembly GCF_047730065.1). Classification (GTDB taxonomy): domain Bacteria; phylum Pseudomonadota; class Gammaproteobacteria; order Pseudomonadales; family Balneatricaceae; genus Njordibacter. Next base: position 932,561 of record NZ_CP159829.1, on the reverse strand, counting down.
AGAAACGGCAGCATAATATGTACCATGCCAATGATTGATCCCGTAAGGTTGTGCGCGAGTTGTAGCGGCTCCTCAATTATACCAAGCGACATGAGCGACGAATTAATGATGCCATTACGCTGCAACAGAACTAGCCAGGCGTAGGTGCGCACCAGAACCGACGTCCAAAACGGAACCAACACGAAAATCATCAAAATAGCAGCCGTTCTGTCTTTCACCTTGGTCAACAAGTAACACAGCGGATAACCAAGAAGAATACAAATGACCGTCACAGCAATGCTGATCTGAAAGGTGACAACAAAGGTTCGACGATACAAAGCGCTTTCAAAAATACGAGCATAATTTTCTGTGCTCAACTCGCCCGCTGCATTATAAAATGAGAGCGAAGACAGCCAGAAAATCGGCAGAAATACGACAATTAAAATAGCAAGAACTGCAGGCATCGAAAGCCCCAAAAACGTCAAGCGTTCGCGGCGGTCTTCAGCTTTGAGTGTGCTAGCGTTGTGAAATGTTTTAGCTCCCGCATTGCCCTCAGAGATATTCATGACACATGTTCCGGTACGATGATCGTATCTTCTGGGTGCAGGGCCAGACCAATTTTCTCTCCCTTGGAAGGGAGCCCAGTCTGGCCAGCACGGTTAGCAGGTACGCGCACATTAATCATGCCTACACTGTCGTGTTCAACGATAACCAGCACGCTGTCACCTTGATAAATGATGTCGTTGACCCGGCCAGAAAAGTCATTAGCATTTTCAGGCACAGGGCCTGACATGACTTCCAGCAATTCAGGCCGGATCACTAAGCGATGCCCTCCACTACCCGGGGCAATGGCTAAATCAGATTTCAGCACGCGCCCACCAAGTTGCGCCGTATCGTTGGCTACTGTCACCGGCAAGGAAATTGATTCCCCAATAAAGTCCGCCACAAAAAAACTATGAGGCTGACGATATAGTCGCTCAGGGGTATCGATCTGTTCGATGCGCCCATGATTGACTACTGCAATCCGGTCTGACATCGTCAGGGCTTCGCGCTGATCATGGGTCACATAAACAACGGTTGCATCTAATTTTTGATGAAGCGCCTTTAATTCAATCTGCATATGTTCGCGCAACTTTTTGTCAAGAGCCGATAAGGGTTCGTCCATGAGGATAATCCGCGGCTCGAATACCATCGCCCGGGCAAGAGCCACACGCTGCCTTTGGCCACCAGAGAGTTGGGTGATGCGCCGATCCCCATAACCACCAAGCTCTACAGTATCCAGCACACGTTCGACGCGCGTTTTTTGATCACTTTTGGAAACCCCACGAATTTTCAATGGATAGGCTACGTTTTCCGCCACCGTCATGAATGGAAACAGCGCATAGCTTTGAAAGACCATACCAAGGCCACGTTTGTGCGGCGGTGTCGCAATCATTTCTTGATCACCAAACTGGATCGACCCACCGTCAGGGCGCACAAAACCAGCGAGCGCCATCAGAAGTGTCGTCTTGCCCGAGCCCGATGGCCCAAGCAGGGTCAAGAACTCGCCAGCAGCAATATTTAGCGACACATCATCCAGCGCTTTGATTGGTCCATAGGCCTTGCAAAGGCTGGATATTTCGATGGGAAGTGATTGGGCGGTAGACGACATATGGGCTCCTAAACCTGACAAAAAAATTGGCGCAGTACAAATTGCACTACGCCAAAATGGATTACTACAATAGCTGGATTACTGCTGGATCAGCGTATCAAACTCTTCCGTTAGCTCACCCAACTGACCGATGTAAAAATTCGGATCGACCAGAAGTTGCTTGTCATAGTTACTGGGGTGGGTGTTGACTAACAAAGCCTGCTCACCCGAGATAATACCGGTATCAAACGCACCCGTATTTACAGGGCCTAGTGGCATCGTTACCGCCAGCCGCGCCTGCGCTTCAGCACTTAGCAATTCATTGATTAGACGCATCGCATTCTCAACATTTGGAGCACCTTTAGGCACTAACAAGCAATCAACGTCCATGGTACCGCCATCAAATGCATAAGCGACATCAATGCCAGATTTGATCACACTCTCCACACGGTTATGACCCATATGGATCACGTCCACTTCACCATCACGCAATAATTGTGCTGATTGCGAACCACCACGATACCAAACAGTGACTTCAGGTGCGATCTCTCCTAACTTGGCCCAAGCGCGCGCCATACCTTTATCTGTTGCCAAAGTGTCATAAACTTTTGCCATCGGCACACCATCAGCCATAAGGGCTGCCTCAAGGTTGTAGTTCACCTTGCCGTGCATGCCACGCTTGCCAGGGAATTTTTCTAGATCCCAGAACTCTGCCCAGTTGGACGGACCATTGTCGCCAAAGGCATCCTTGCGATAGGCAATCACCTTGGTGAAGTTGATAAAGCCAATGTAGTTTTCGTGGATTAGTTCTTTGGGGATACCTGTTGTATCAACAATCGAATAATCAATTGGCTCAAGACTACCCTCACGACTAAGTGTTTCACACGAGGGTAAATCCTGCTCTGTTACATCCCAAGCAACAGCACCTGCTGTGATCTGTGCACGCACGTCTTGAATGCCGTTTGTCGTATCTTCCTTGACCGTTATATTTAGCTTGCTCGCTGCGGGTGCTAACATTGATGAACGAATAGCATCCTGAAATGATCCACCCCATGACGCAAACGTCACACTATCTCCTGCTGCATTAGCAACATTGCCAACACCAATACCTAAGCCCATAGTAAGAGTTAAGGAAATAATTTTTGAATATTTTTTCATTTGTAAGCCCTTTATTTTATTTTAATTGCTTCATGACTTGAAACAAGCGTGTATTTCGCTCTATGAAACAATATTTCATTTTAGATATTTCCAATGAAAAGTCAAGCCTAAATTTAATAAAATGAAATTATGTTTCATTTTATATTACGTCTTTCTAAAATCATGTTAGAATTTTAGTAGGTTATAAATAGAGCTCTTCAATGATTGGATTTTCCCAAATGCCCAATAAAGAGCCTCTAAAAAGGATATGTAAATGACGAAGTCGACAGAAGGTTCCAAACCTATTAAAAGTGGGGTTGAGTCAGTGGAACGAGCTCTGCGTTTACTTGAGGCATTTAATATGGGGGATAACGGTCTGGCTCTTAAACAGCTTGCGCAAAGAACTGGCCTAGATAAAGCCACGATATTACGACTCAGTGTGTCACTTGAAAAGTTTGGTTACCTTACTCGTGATTATGAAGGTATTTTTCATCTTGGATCATCACTTTGGCGTCTTAGTTCAATTTACCGAGATAACCTTCAACTGGGAAATCTTATTCGACCAGCTCTGATTGCACTTGTTGAAAAAACAGAAGAAACTGCTGCATTTCACGTCTTGCGAGGCGATTCAGGTGTCGTTCTTTATTGCGAGAATTCTAAAAGACGGATGCGGTATCATATTGATGAAGGAGAAATAACTCCACTTAATGTGGGCTCTTCTGGAAAGGTTCTAGAGGCCTTTGTAAATCCTAAAACATCTCAGTCTAAAATAATCCAGAATCAGGGATACTACATTAGTCATGGCGAGCGTGACCCTGATATTGCAGGTATTACTGTGCCTATTTTGGGACGTGATCGTGAGCTTATTGGTGTAATCTCATTATCAGGGCTGACAAGTAGATTTACTGACGAGAATATTGAAAGCTTTCTAGAGGCTCTCATGTCTACCTCTAAACAAGTTTGCTTAGCTTTTGGAAGTAAGTAATATAATTTTAAATAGTTTTTATTTGCTATAAAGCCAACTGAGTTTTTCAATAATTTGAAGTGTTGTTTTGAAACTGGCAGTTTTAGTACCTTTAATGTAAATAGACAGATTTCATTTTTGGTACGCAAATGAATACATATTCAGCTTAATAAATAACATTAGCCTTATGTCGCCTAGCATATAGATTTTAAGCAATTACCCTTAAAAGGAGTTTACCAACACAAAGTCAAACGCCCCCGTATGCTCTCGTAAAGGCTTAACACTCTGATATTCTTTACTTTGGTACCAGCTTTTTGCATCTTCGATGCTGGGGAACTGAAAAATAATTGTACGATCTTTGTCATGTGATCCTTCCAAAACCTCACTCAAGCTACCCCCAAGCAAATAAGTGCCTTGGTAGCGCTCCAAAGAAGGCCCTGCAGCCTTTACATAATGTTCAAATGCATCCGCGTCTGTAAGCTTTGAGTGGACAATTAAAAAAGCTGGCATAGTGTTTTTCTCATGGGTTAATGGCCTTAGCCCTGTGCTTTGCAGATGTCATAACAAGGATCCATAGGCAAGAATAAGATTAAAATTACACAATTTTTCATTTAAAGTAAACGCGGATAAATGCCTAACCTTGGCAGTAGTAGGCACTAAATAGCAAGTTCATGGTAAATAGGTCTCATTGGCGATTTGGACCATCTCGTCAAAAACACCAGGACCTGCTGCCACCACTCGGCCTCCATTTATAAGCATATCGTTAGCACTTTGATGTTCAACACAGCCGCCCGCCTCAGCGATCAAAAGCTGTCCTGCTAAACAATCCCATGCATTCATATGAGGTTCAGCATAGCCAATCAAACGCCCTGCTGCTACATAAGATAACATCAATGCGCCGGATGCATTGCGATAAAATATGCCCCCACGATCTACTAACTTTTTAATATAAGACACCGTTAAATCCGTCGACGTGCGCCCATTCATGCCAATGCCTGTACTGCCAATACTCAAAGTCGTTGAAGGTGAAACCTGCATAGGTTTGTCATTTAAAAAAGCACCGGCACCCATTGCACCCCAAAACATTTCGTGATGACTAGGTTCATATACCACACCTAATTTGGTTTGATCATCGTGAACACAAGCAAGCACAACACACCATGATGGAATTGCTGTGAGAAAATTGGCTGTGCCATCTATAGGGTCTATGACCCAGGTGTAGCCAGAGGTGCCTGCAACATTGGCATGTTCCTCACCCACAATACCGTCATTTGGATAGCTTTCGGCAATGTGTTGACGTATAAAAACTTCCACTTCTAAATCGGCATTTGAAACGAGATCTTGGGCACCCTTTTGTTGGACAACTAGGTCACCAATTGATGCAAAAAAGACCATGGCTTTTTCACCTGCTTTTTTTGTTAACGTTTTTGCAAAATCAAGTCGTGTGCGAATCTCTAAATCAGCCATAAATACTCCCTATCAACATTAATTTTAATACTTACCTATCAAAATTGGTCAATCACACGTATTCAAAAGCCCTTAACAGCAATAACCTATAGTTAATGCAATGAAAATACGATTAACATTCGCCACAACTCATCATGTTTAGGATTAAGCTTCAAGACCTGTCATTGGGTTTCTACAAGATTAATATCCGCTATGTTTTTGGCAAACATCTCACAAGCAAAGCCACTTAATTCTATGGATGAGCCAACACCTACCGTTTTAATGCCTGCTGCAATAGAAGACGTTAATCCGGCTGCTGCGTCCTCGAAGACGATCGCATGGCTGGAAGCAATATTAAGCAAACGCAGTGTCTCAACATAGGGAAGCTTATCTGGTTTTCCCCTGCTTAAAGATTCAGTGGATACAACGATGTTAATACAAGCTTCAATGCCCAATAATTTTAAGCATTTTTGAATGGCTTTCATAGGCGCAGATGAACAAATGGCTACTGCAAAACCCTTGCTTGAAAAGTTTCTTATTAACTTTGAAGCGCCAGGGATCTCTTGCACATGGTTATCGTAGCGGGCCAATGCTCTTTCAATAATAGCTATTTGAATGAGTGGTACGTTGGCCGGGGCAATCACTTCCTTCACAAAATCTGTAACGCTGCGCCCCACATAGGCCAACATGACCTGCTGACTCACTTTAACCTTCTCACGCTTAGCAATGTATTGCTTTGCCTCAGTCCAAACAGCTTCACTTTCAACAAGGGTTCCATCTAAGTCAAAAATTACTGCTTTTATGTTTGTGAGTGACAGCTGCTGATCGTCATAACAGAGTAACATTTCATTAAGAAACTGGCAGTAAAACAGGGCCCGTTTGCGAAAAGCCAACCACAACTTCCTGCCCGATAGAAAGTGGGTTATCAACGTCATCTCGCACGGCAAACATGGTTGAAAAGCCAGACACTAAGGTGTATTCCATCCGGCTGCCAACATAAGTGGCTTTGCTTACCACCGCGTTAAAACCCTCAGCCGCTCCGATGACTAGCCGTGATGGCCTAATCGCAATAATCGCTGCACCTTGAGCAACACCTCTTGAGGGTAGCGTTGTGTGAAAATCACCTAATAAAACGTTTGCTACTTCGCCATTAACAGCTGTAACTTCACAAGGTAGCAAATTCGCTTCGCCAATAAAATCAGCAACAAATGTATCTGCCGGTGTGTCATAAAGCTGGCGAGGCGTTCCCATCTGAGCAATTGAAGCATTACGCATCACCACAATCTCATCTGACACGGCAAGGGCTTCCTCTTGGTCATGTGTCACATAGACCACTGTTAACCCAAGGTTTTGTTGAATTTCTCGTATTTCTTCACGCACTTGGCGCCGCAGTTTTGCATCTAAGTTTGAGAGTGGTTCGTCAAACAACAAAACCTGAGGTTCCAGAACCAAGGCCCGTGCCACGGCAACTCTTTGCTGCTGGCCCCCTGAAAGCGCACTGGGCAGCCGTTCGCTATAATCCTTTAAACCCACAAGATCTAAGCCCGCGTGCGCGCGTTCAAGCGTTTCTACTTTATTAAAACCTGAAAACCCTAAGCCATATGAAACATTTTCAAGCACCGTCATATGTGGGAATAAGGCATATGACTGAAAGACCATGGAGACGTCACGATCAGTCGCTGGCAAGTTTGTGACATCGACGTCACCAATAAAAATTTGACCTTTAGTCGCCATTTCAAGACCTGCGACCATTCTTAATGTAGTTGTTTTTCCACAACCTGATGGCCCTAGCAAGGTGACTAACTTTCCCGCCTCAATCTCTAGGTTAATTTGGTCAATGGCGGTTACATCACTGCCATACATTTTAGTGACGTTGCGAAAACTAACGGTTGCAGCTTTGCTGTTAATATCAGTCATGATTTTCTCTTTGCGGCGCTCTCCCGCCTCCCTATTTTTGTTCGCCCAACCAATAATTGCAGAAGTCCCACCGCCAACAACATTACAAATATTAGCGTTGTAGAATATGCAATAGCTAAACCATAATCATTATTTTCAACCCTGCCAATAATATAACTTGTCGCCATATCGTACTTGGCCGAAACTAAAAATATTACTGCCGAAATAGCGGTCATCGCTCGCACAAAACTATAGACCAATGCGGCTAAAATAGCGGGCTTTAGCAAAGGTAATATAATCTTACAGAATGTTTGCCAACTATTGGCTCCCAGTGTCAGTGAGGATTCATCTAGTGATTTATCCAGCTGAGACATACTTGCAATACCGGCTCTTACACCCACCGGCATATTGCGGAAAATGAAACTAATGACAAGAATAGCTCCCGTGCCAGTGAGTTCAATGGGTGGGACATTAAAGGCCAAGATGTAACTAACGCCTATGACAGTGCCCGGGATGGCGAACGATAGCATGGTGCCGAATTCGAATGCATTTTTGCCTCTGAAACTTTGACGGGTCAGTAAATAAGCCGTTATCAAGCCCACCGCGGCTGTTAGCGGTGCAGCAATGGTTGCAATCTGAATGGTGGTCCAAAAACTGTCCCATGCAGAGCCAGTCCATTGCCAACCTTTTTCTGTAATTCGCACCGAAAATGCGGTCACATAATGTTTGAAGGTTAGGGTGTTATCCACACCCCAAAGCTTAACCGTGCTGCCATATACGATCATGCCATAAATAGTGACGGTAAAAGTGCTCCAAATGGCAGCAATTGCTAACACTGGTATAGCCAAGCCACGGGGCATCAATGGGTGAACGCCACTATCGCCTTTTCCAGAAACCGTGGTATATGATTTTTTACCCAGCCATTTTCGCTGCGCAAAAAACGCCGTTAGGGTAAAGCCAAGTAATACAATGGCCAGCACAGCTGCCCTGCCTTGGTCATATTGTGCACCCACTATGGCAAAGAAGATTTCAGTGGATAACACGTCAAAATTGCCGCCTAAAATGAGTGGATTACCAAAGTCAGCCATACTTTCAATAAAACCAAGCAAGAATGCATTGGCTAGTCCTGGGCGCATTAACGGTAATGATACCGTTTTAAAGACCTGCCAACGTGACGCACGCAGCGTCTGTGCAGCTTCTTCCATGGAAGGGCTAACGCCCTCAACCACACCAATAAGCACTAAGAATGCAATGGGAGTATAGGCCAGCACCTGTGCAATCATGAGTCCTGGCAAACCATATAGCCAACGCGTAGGTTCTAGGCCAAACAACTCACTGAAAAATTGGGTGATCGACCCAGACAAACCAAACATAAGAATGAGAGCCAGCCCAATAACAAAGGGCGGCGTGATGATGGGTAAAATTGTTAGTGCACGAACTGCACGTCGGTACTTAAAGCCTGAGCGGGTAACAACTAATGCAAAAATTAAACCTAAAACAGTAGTCAAAAACCCAACGCAAACTGCCAAAAATAATGAATTCCACGCCACACCGCAGCGACCCGTGCCAACAACACAGCTAAGCCCCCATAATCTATCATCAAAGAACTTGCTGGCAAAAACGATAAACGAATAGGATCCATCTTCGGTAATAAATGCTGACATCAACATATTAACAATGGGGAAAAATACAAAGGCACCAACAATGGCAAGCACAAACCCAATAGCGCCAACCACAAACACATCACCATTAATCGCACCACGCGCAGCGATACCTTGAGTCAACAAAAACAAAAATGAACTTGCAAGAAATAATCCGCCATATCCCATGCCGAATTGGCGGCCATCCAACTTACCAAATAAAGTGGACAGCCACTCATAATTCCAACCCCGAATACCTATACTAAAGCCCTGAATAATGAGCCAACTAAAGCCAATCGCTCCTGTCAGAATTAATATTTGGGCATACAAGGGATCACTCTTTTCACGTTTAAATGCGAAAAGAGGCATGATCAACGGTATCAGCAGAGGCGTAAGCCAGAGCTTTTCACCTTGCATGATTAAAAATGCCGCCGGTGCATAATTTTTATCAAAAGGATAACCGTCAACCAACCACTGGCCAGAGAATAGCCCGCCATCTACTAGATACCATGGTAATAAAAGAAAGCTGACCCAGCCCACCAAAATCCATAAAATCAGGGTCGGCTGGGAAAGTGTCTTGGTTGACGTTGTCACGATTTATTGTGCCAAGGTTGAGATGTCTTCATCCCATTTAGACAACAAACGACGACGTTCAGCAGATGAACCATACAAAGTGAAATTATAATCAATCAACTTAATATCATCCATATTGGGTGCTGCTGGTGAAGTATTAGAGCTCTTATTTGATGGCACTTGGAAAGCGTTAACTTCTAGAGCAAGATTTTGTGCTTCAGTTGTTAAAGCCCAATCATAAAAGGCTTTTGCACTGTCTTCATTACGTGCACCATCGATGATTGACATTGAACCAATCTCATATCCAGTGCCTTCACAAGGTGCAACAACAGTGATCGGGAATCCTGCTACTGCTTGTTTTACCGCATCGTGCATAAATACGATACCCACAGTAGATTCACCACGTGCAGCTGCTTTAATTGGGGCAGAGCCTGATTTAGTATATTGGTTGATATTTGCGTGCAGGCCGGCCATAAATTCAAAGCCCTTATCTTCACCAAATAACTGAACTATTGTTGCAAGTGTAGTGTAGGCAGTGCCCGATGAGTTCGGATTTGCCATCTGCACGTGCCCATCAAAAGAAGGATCTAGTAAATCAGCCCAACATGTTGGAGCTTTAAGACCGGCCGCTTTTAACAAATCAGTGTTATACCCATAACCAAGGGCACCAGAATAAATACCAATGGTGCGGTTACCAGAGCTTTCAGCTTGGGAGATGGCCCAAGGATGCAGCTGATCGCGCATTGGCGACATATACTTCATGGTTAAGTCTTCTTCAGCCGCTTGAAGATGCGGATCGCCTGTACCACCCCACCAAATATCACCACGTGGATTAGATGACTCAGCTTTAATTTGAGCAAATGTTTCACCCGAACTTTTACGGGTCATATTGACCTCAATCCCTGATGTTTCCTCAAAGGTGTTGGCAACCAATTGGCACCAATCTTCTTGGGCAGAGCAATATAATGTGAGGCTGGCAGCTTGTGCCGTTCCCGCTGCAGCGACCAGCGTAAATGCTGATGTTGCAAGTAGTTTTTTAAGTGTGGTCATACCTTTCTCCAATGTTTAATCCACCTTTTTGGCGGTTCTATTTATTATTGAACGGCACTCATAAAGTGCAGTACCTTCGATACACTACAGGGTAATTATGCAAGTAACAATGCGCGTCTAAGCTAATAAAAATCACTATATATGATTAATAATTTTAAGATTACGTTTATAAATCAAAGAAATAGCTCGTAGTTGGTTGAGTTATGAAGAGTGAAATAAAGTGTGCGGTGGATCAATAAAAATTTGGTTATTTTTGTTACCTATTCGGTCCATTGCTAGCAATATTACCAACTTTATAAACTCTCATAAAATAACTAATATGAATGGACATTCTAGTAACATTTGTAACATTTGTAACATTAGAAAGATAAAATACGCACTTCTGGCGTGTTATTTGGGTTAGGGTAACGATGTTTGGGTTATACTTTAAGCGGTAAATTTTATACCTCGAGGCGACATAGTGAAGAAAAATAACAAAATACTCATTATTGATGACGATGAAGACATACTGACTTTTTTAAGTGATTTTTTAAAAGATTTTGAGTTCGAAACGTATACGCACACAGACGGAAATGAAATTTTAGAAAAAATTGATCGTCATAAAATTGATCTGGTATTGGTAGACCTTAGGCTGAATAAAGAAAGCGGGCTAGATATCGCAAAAGACATCCAGAAATACCGTAAAATACCAATAATAATGATGTCTGGCATTACTGATGATATTGAGAAGATTGTTGGTTTGGAATCTGTCATTGATGAATTCGTTGAAAAACCTTTTAATCCAAGGCTGCTGGTAGCAAAAATACGTGCTGCTCTTAGGCGTGTTGAAAGCAATTCTTTTGAACACCGTATCGCTAAAGATATATCCACGTTTTCGGTAGAAGATTTTTTCTTTGATGATTATAAACTTGATAGTAAAAAATGCCTTTTAACGCATTCAACGTTGGGCTATATAGAAATGACCAATACAGAATTTAGGTTGTTAGAGCTATTTGTTAGTCACCCTAATATTATATTCTCCAGAGACGCTTTATTAGAAAAACTAGGTCTAGAATCATCAACACTTATGATGCGTAATATTGATGTATTAATCCTGAGAGTGAGGCGAAAAATAGAACCAAATCCTTCAAGACCAAAATACTTACAGACTAGGCGTAATAGGGGCTATATATTCTGTCTTAATAACGATAGTGATATATAGAATGTTTAATTACTTCTCTCATCGATCTGTTCTAATGATATTGTTAATAAATTTAACCATATTAGGAATATCTACTTGGAATATAATTTTAAATAACCAATACATTGAAATAAACCTATCTCTAACGAAAAAAGAGGCGTCTAGATTAGAGTTAATTAACAATCTTAACTATTCATCTCTAGATCTAAATTCCTTAGATAAACAACGGTCTGAATATATATTTTTATTTTCTCATAACGAAATAATTAAAGAATATAAAAAAATTAAAAAAACCTTAACGCTATCTAAAGATAAATATTACATTGAAAAAATTAAGGATGTGGATAAGATAATTGAAGAGCTTGATAATTTTAAAAATACAATGAAGCTAAGAAATGACTACTTGTTTCATAAAAAAACGTTGCAAACCATCCTTAATAATAACATTTCCACAGACTATAAATCATTCTCTACTGAAGAAAGTGATATAGCGAGTTCATGGGAATTGCTGAAGGATGCATTGAATAGTTCTAATCTAATAACGCTAGGTGAGTTACGGAGAAAATTCAATTATTCAGTTTCTGGCCCTATAGATTCAATAAATTCTTCTCTAAAAGAAAACAGACAAATAAATAATATCGCTAGTGGTGCCAATGGTGTTTTTTCGACTACTAGAAATATCATTATAAAAAATATAAAACTAGAAGAGCATATCTATAATATACAAAAATATTCGTCAGTACTTATAAAAAAATTAGAACATAGCCTTGCTTCTCTGAAGGAAGAAAGGAGTAAAAAAGTACTGCCTCCGTTACTAAAAAACCAAACGTTAATGGCTATAAGTGTTATATGTATTTTTCTAATAATTCTTTTCATTGGTAAATTAATACTTTTGCTGCGTAGGTTCAACAATGCTAATATTAAGTCTATTGGGCTGCTATCTCGGTTTAATAAAATAAAAAATAATTTATATGAAAACCCACTAAATAATATTTTCTCCAATAAAAATAATACATATAATGAATTTCATGTATTTGTCTCTGAAATACTTTATAAGTTTTTATTACGAACTCAGGATATTGTACTTATACTTGATAAAAACAATAATCCAGTCATCAATAGTGATATTTTTAATATATACATAAAAAATTCAAACTCGCTAACTAGCCATTACAGCATCTATAATCAAAACTTAGTTTTTACTTATGCTACAAAACTAGATGAAAAATCCATTTTATTCCCTATTGATTATATTCATAAGGTAGGAAACTTTGAGCATAAAATTATATTCTTATCTCCACCTGAAAATGAAAGCAAAAATATAATAAAAAATGACCGGTTGGAGTCTTTAGGGAAAATATCCGGCGAAGTTGCACATGATATTAATAATATGCTTAGTGTAATTATTGGGTCTTTAAATATTTTGCGTGAATCAAAATATTTGGTGGCAAAAGAAGACTCTCGTGTTATTGATAAAGCACTATTTTCTGCTGATAAAAGTATTAGCATTATCGATCGTTTGTTAACCTTTGCTTGCTGTCAAAAACTAAGCCCTGAACTGGTTGATGTAAATGATCTGATTGAAGGGCTTTATGAGGTTATTTGTTTTACTAGTGAAAAACACACTACAATTACCTTAGATTTATCGCCTGATGTGCCAATTTTCTATATAGACCCAGGTCAGCTAGAAGCTTGCATTATTAATCTTTGTATTAACGCGATGAATGCCATTGATGGGGAAGGTCACATCATTGTTAAAACTAGCATTAGCCACTCTGAACATTGCGAAATTCTACAAATTTCTGTTGATGACAATGGGCATGGTATTCCTAAAAATATTCAAACCCGAATATTCGAACCATTCTTTACTGGCCAAAAGAAAACTGATGGGCAGGGGTTAGGTTTAAGTATGGCATATGGGTTTATTAAACAAAGCGGTGGGTATATCACTGTATCTAGTAAGGTTGGATTGGGCACCACCATGTCATTGGTATTTGAGTTAGGGGATAATCAATGAAACCATGCCATTACTTTTTATCTCCTTTATTTGTTTGCTTACTTATTTTACCAACTAGCTGGGCTAATGCAGAGAATCATAAGCTAAATATTATATGTAGTGCCGCGCCAGCTACCTGTAATGTTCTTAGAGATTCGTTTGTCTCTATTTATGATATCCCTACCAATATCGTTAGAATGAGTTCAGGAGAGGCACTTGATTTTATAGAAAAGGATAGTAGATCAAACAACCCCACTGATATTAGTTTCGATGTTTGGTGGGGAGGTACTGGAGACACCCACCTAAAAGCGGTGAAGAATGGCCTTATGCATAAGTTTGTGTCTAGTAATAAGACATTGCTTGGTTGGTCGACCTACCTTAGCGATATATCTGATGGGAATACTGTTGGTGTCTATGCAGGTATGTTGGGTATAGTTGCCAATAAAAAAGTGCTAACAGCCCAAAACTTAGACCTACCTAATTGCTGGTCTGACTTAGGTGACCCAAAATATCGTGGGCAACTAATTATTGCTGACCCTAATACCTCTGGAACAGCTTACACTTTTTTAAGCACTATTTTTCAAATATATGACCCATTCCAGCGGATACAGGTGCTTGCAGAGATTAAAGAAAATATTCTAAAAACGCCGAAAAGTGGCAGTGATGCGCTACTGCCAGTTGCTAGTGACGACGCAGCGTTATCGGTTGCGTTTATCCATGATGTGCCACTTTTAGAATACCAAAATCCTTCGTTAGCCATTATTATTCCCTGCGAAGGGACAGGTTATGAAATTGGTGCCGCCAGCATTCTTAAAAGCACTAAACACTTAAAAGAGGCTAAGACGTTTATTGAATATACCTTACTGGCCAGTACCCAAAATGTACTGACGAAAAAAATCGCATTACAAATGTACTCTAATGCTAATACGCTATCCTCGCCAGTTTATAACAACCTTAAAGATCTTAATGTAATTAACTATAACTTTAATATCTACTCAAGAGAGACCGTGCGCAACGATGTATTGTCTACTTGGAATAACTTAGGGAATGTTGATTAAACCGAGGCTCTGCTTAAGTTACTGTAAAAATCTTATCAAGTTTTGGAAAACCATGTTTAAAGTACTCTCTTTTGGAGAAGCTCTAGTCGATCTATGGTCCAACAATATCAGCGAAAAAGAATAGGTTAACGCACCCGAGTCTTTTACTAAATTTCTTGGTGGTGCACCTGCAAACGTTGCTGCAGCGGTATCACGTTTGGGAGGGAATGCTTTTTTTACAGGTATGCTAGGGAAGGATCTATTGGGTTATTTAATTGCTCATAGTCTAGCTGAAGAAGGCGTTAACTTGGATTTTCTAAGTCTCACTAATGAGGCTAAAACAGGCTTGGCTTTTGTGGCTCTTGATGGTCAGCGTGAACGCAGTTTTGAGTTTTATTGGCATCCATTAATGAGCGCTTCAACTCCACCGCAAAGTGTCCCCTGCCGACAGCCATCTGCACCATTTGCAGTAAGAAAGTAAATCGATTCAATGTTAGCATTACTTGCGTCCACACCCAGAAGATGGGACATCAAAACTGCTGCCTCCCAAAGACATTGCTTAGTTATAAATATTATTAGGGTTTAACTATTTTGGGGTTAAGCAAGGGTTGACCAACTAGCTTTTTATAAAGAGGATAGTTTTTGGTTGTAAAATTTATTTTGGTCATAAAGTTCACAAGCAAAGAAACCTCATATTCAGTAGAATGTGAGCATCAAAAGACGCATTAAATTCATTCATTTAATCAAAATTCAGGCTAAAATTACATGGCTATTTATTTTATTAGACACGGTCAATCTGAGTTCAATGCCGCTTTCAATGGAAAAATTGATCCAATGATTTTTGATCCAGCCCTCACAAAACTTGGGTTAGAGCAAGCCGAAAGTGCAAGAGTAAATATCTTAGAATTAGGCATTGACCGAGTGATCACATCGCCATTTACACGTGCAATCCAAACTGCAAAAATAATGTTTGATGGGATTTCTCCCATTGAGGTTCAGCTCGGCCACCATGAACTATTACTGCATAGCAGTGACATTGGCCGGCACCCAAGTGATTTAAAAGAAAGTTTTCCTGACCTTACTTTCGAACATATTCCATATTCCTGGTGGTATAAGAATAGCACCTATGGATCAACGATAGAGAAAGAGCCCCTTGAATTATTTAAAGAACGTATATCTAGGTTTGTTGTGGCCTTAGATCAAATCAAAAATGAAAATATAGCGATTGTGGGTCATGGCAATGCTTTTAAAGAAATCCTTGATCTTAAGTTAGACAATTGCCAAATACATCATTTTAGATAATGTTCTGGTTGATCCATGTATCTATTATAAATAAAAGATTATAGTGCAGACGGCATCAACCAATACTAGTAATATACTCTCGCAGCTTTTCTTCTGCCACACTGCCAAAAAATATCTCACAGGCCTCTTTTAGGCCCTTGCCGTTCAATAAGCTTAACTTTTAAGACCGTTATGGTGACCCTTTGAAAGACTTTGACCCTACGTATGAAAACCTGCCAGATTACATCCTCAAATGCACAGCGCAAATTTGGGAAGGCCGAGATATTGCGGCTCTTGACTGGCATTATAATGAAAATTTGGTGGTAAGAACTCCTGCTGGCATTAGCCAAGGTAACAGCGTAGGTAAAGCAAATACCATGGCAACGCTGACCGAGTTTCCAGATCGACAATTACTGGGGGAGGATGTGATTTGGTGTGGAGATGATGAACAGGGCTTTTTATCCTCTCATCGAATTGTGTCAACAGCCACCCACAGGGGTGGAGTCTTTGGCCCCACCACCGGCATTAAGGTTGTTTTTCGAACCATTGCCGACACTTTTTGCCATGGCAATCGGGTATGGGACGAATGGCTCATCCGTGACAATGGTGCTATCGCCACACAACTTGGCCAAACTGCACAAGATGCAGCCCAAGCGCTAATCGATTCAGGCGATTTAGCCTTTCCCCTGACCCCCAAGACTGACATTTTAGGACCCTACACTGGTGCAGGCAATAATAATGAGTGGGGTCAAAAACATGTAAAAATCTTGCAAAAAATCATGCTTACTGAGTTTGGAGTTATCGAAGACGCATATGATAGAGCATGTCATTTAGCCTACCCCTGCGGTGTTGAAGCACATGGAATTGATGCGGTGAAGGCATTTTTTATTGGCTTACGCAGTGCATTTCCTTATGCCGACTTTAAAATTGAACACCAGATTGGCCGCCATGATGCTATGTTCGGTCCGCGCAGTGCAATTCGTTGGTCTTTAACGGGTAAGCATGAAGGTTATGGTCGATACGGGGCACCCACAGGTGCAGAGGTTCATGTCATGGGGGTAAGCCATGTTGAGTTTGGGCCATGGGGTCTGCGCAGGGAAACCACACTTATTGATGATATTGCAATTTGGAAGCAAATTTTACTTCAAACCCAAGTGTAAGGCTGACTCAATGCAAGAAGAAGTTAAACCACTAAGAGTTGGATTAAAGCTCACTAATACGATTGAAGACGCTAGACAAGCTGTTGTGAGTTAACCCTAGTTATAGTATGTTCAAGGGGATGAACAACGCAGTTTTTCCAAAGTGACTTCTAGTTATAGGTCGAGGGTATGAGCATGACAAAAATGATTTTTGAATGGGGTGAGAAGTCAATTCTTCTTGTTATCGGTGCTGGGGCCTTTGCAGCTGCATTGATCGAAATATACACAGCGTTCATTGATTATGACCTGCAAATAGAAAAGCTATTCACACTTTTTATCTACGCTGAGATTATTGGCATGGTTGGCGCCTATACGAGTTCCTCAAGAATACCCGTGACCCTGCCTATTATCATTGCAATAACCGCCCTGTGCCGTTTGATTGTTATGCACGGCAAGGATATGGACGCGATGGTTCTTATGGGTGAGTCAGGTTCTGTGTTGTTATTAGCAGGGGCTGCGTACATCATGAGTCTTAAAGGAAAACTAAGCCTGGAAAAAAGAAAACTTCATCGACCCAAAATAGATTAGGCTCAATGTAGCGCTGGCAACACACCCAATACAAACCAAAAAATTGGGGGTCAAATTGTCTATGTATACCGAAATGATCAAGCAGAAACATTTTATGGTCGTTAAGTCATAAAGTGTTTTTGGTTTTTGTGCAGTATCAAAATATGTATGATTAAGCGAGCGCCAACAAAGCTGAGTCTTTTTGGTTTAGGCTAAAGGAGTGGGTTAACATGTGTGGTCGCCTCAATGTATCTGAGAATCCCTACATTCAAGCCCTAATGAAAGACCTCGGCATGCCCGTTTTGCCTGAGTTTGAGCCACGATGGAACGTGGCACCTGGAACGTTAATCAGTGTCATCACTCAAAAGCAAACCACTCAGGTGCGCTGGGGTATCGACTTTAATGGCTTTTCCCACCCCAACTCTCGTGCCAGCACAATAATTAAACGACCCGAGCTAAAAGACTGGCTGGCGCGTTATAAATGTCTGGTGCCAGTTAATGGGTTTTATGAATGGCCTGATGCTAAACTACATACACAATGGCGAGGGCGTGACACGCGATTCCACATATCAACACCCCAAGGTGCAATGTTCTTGGCGGCATTTGCTAAACCCACCGATACCGGTTGGCAGGCCAATATTATCACCACCGGCCCTACTGCAGAAATGGCAGAGTTCCATCATCGGTCACCTGTAATATTAGACACCAGCCAAGCCAAGAGATGGTTGAAGCTCTCAGATTCACAAGCCCTGTTAGACATGTGTCAACCATACACAGGCGAATTAAAAATTTATGAGTGCTCATCATTTGTCGATAACACTAGGCACGAAGGTGACCAATGTGTGGCCCCTGCAGGCAAGTACGCCGATCAAATTAGTTTGATATAGACCGGAGTGTTGATTGGGTGGCGATAATTGGGTGGTAGTAATTTTACAGTCGCAAGTTTCGATACAAGCCATCTGTTTATCTTGGATGCGATTGGCCTATTTCATTCAGCGTTATCTAGGCTTGAACAAGCCAAAATTTGAGCAATTTATCTCCTTAGATATAGATCAAGGTGATCTATAATCATCTTTTTAATGAAGCCATCCAGCCGATTGGTTGTGGCTTGTGGAAACAACTTTTCTGATCCAGTAGAGCATGATATTCTGAAAATTAGTTTCTTGCGTCGTGCTTAAGACTATAAAAGCAAACACAAAACACAAAACACAAAACACAATTCATGGTGCATAGGATTGATCCTCTGAGCAAACACAATGTTTTGCTTAAGGCGTTTGCTGCTCTAGACCTTGCAGTCGCTCAATTTTTTTGAGGTTTTTAACATTGACTAAACCCACACTTCTTATCTTGTCACTGGGCGAATTAAGCACAGCACTGCTGGAAAGTGTGGCGCGTTCAGACCTGTTCAGCAAAATAGTGGTTGGCAGTCGAAGCAGGATGAAAGCCGTGCAGCGTGCCAATAACGCTATTATTGGTGCTGGGATTGAAGGGTATTATCCAATCATCGAGGCAGAGGAGTTTGATATTGATCAACCCTCCTTTGTACACAATTTGCGTCGGGTTAATCCTGACATCATTTTTAGTGCCCCATCCTTGATGCCCTGGTGGAAATTAGATGGATCAAATAAGCCCGCCCTGCCCTTCGCTGGGTATATGTCACTGCATCTTTCTTTGATGGCCAAATTTAGGGATAGAATAGGCGAGGCAAATACTGGGGCGCTCTGGATAGGTGCGTCTTACCCAGACGTGATTAACCCAGTACTCAATAGATCTGGATTTGGTCCCGATTGTGGCATCGGCAATGTTCAAGAACCCATTCCAAAGATAAAAGCGGGTGTGGCACGACATCTTGACTGTGCACCATCAGCAGTTTCTATTCATCTGGTGGCACAACATGCCTTTGAATACTTCGTGTTAAACGACAATGCTGGCCAAGAGCTGCCACCCTATTTGCTAAAGGCAACAGTGAACGGCCAAGATCACACAGCGCTTGCCAACAAAGTTTTACGCGAACCCTTTGGGTTTCCTTATGATCTGCACTTCAATCGTGTTACGGCTTCGGCTGGTCTTATGGCACTTCGGGCGCTTACCTCTTCTACTGATGTCGATATTCACTTGCCGGGGGTCAAAGACTTGGTTGGGGGCTACCCTGTCAAAGTCAGCCGTTCAAAAATAGAAATATCTTTGCCACCAGAATGGTCGCTAGAGCAAGCACTTGAGGCCAACACCCAGTCGTTAAAATGGGACGGAATCCAACTCATAGAAAATGATGGAACAGTTGTTTTCACTGAAGCAACACAACAGGCTTTTCACAAGTTGCTTGGCAAGTCATTCGAACGTTTGAGCATGTCAAATGTTGATGCTCAAGCCAATGCGATTCTGGCGGCTCACTAAACCCTGACCAAGCAATGCAAACAAAGTAGGTAACAAAAATGCAAATGACTGAATCTGAAAAATTCTTCCAACGTGCAATGAAGGTGCTTGTTGAGGGCTGCAGTTCAGCTTCTCGCGGGCCAATGAACTATAAACCTTACCCACCCTACATGCGCGAGGGAAAAGGGGCACGTATTTGGGATGTGGACGGCAACGAATTTATTGACTGGCAGCTATCTTTCGGGTGCCTACCACTAGGCCATGCACACCCCAAGATTGTCGAAATCGTTCAGGAGAAAGTTGCTGGTGGTACCCATTTTGCTACTGCTTTAGAGGTTGAGGTGGAAACCGCCGAGTTAATGGTGAATATGTTGCCCCATGTCGATAAGGTTCGGTTTGCCAATACCGGAACTGAAGCCTGCATGACTGCCGTACGCATGGCCCGTGGTATCACCGGCAAGCGCAAGGTACTCAAATTTGAGGGCCATTATCATGGCTGGTACGATGGCCTGCTGGTCAGTACTAACCCTCAACCCATAACAACATTGGGCCATCCTAATGATCCAGTGCGCATTCCCGACAGTTCAGGCCTCACACCTGGCTCGATTGAAGACACGCTTGTCTGTGTCTGGAACGATGAAGAAGCACTGGAGCGAGTGTTAGAAGCACATGGCCGCGACATTGCCTGTTTAGTCATGGAGGGGGTCATGTCCAATATGGGGGTAATTCCACCCAAACCGGGCTATCTGAAGCGGGCCCAAGAACTGTGCCGCGCATATAAAGTGCTATTCTACCTTGATGAAACTGTGACTGGGTTTCGGGTTGCTCCAGGTGGTGCTGCGGAACTGTATGGTCTACAACCAGACATCGTCACTTATGGCAAAGCCCTGGGGCAAGGTTTTCCAGTGGCTGCCATTGCAGGCCCTGATCACATCATGGAAAGCATTGAATACGGTAAGGTATTACATTATGGCAGCCATAATGCTCCACGTTTGGGACTATATGCGGCCAAGACTATGCTGGAAGAGATGAGCAAAGACAATTTTGCTAACTTCAAAAAGATAAGCGACATCGGTGAGCAAATGACGCGCAGGCTCAACTTGGTAGCCAAAGAAACAGGGCAAAATATGGTCGTGCAAAACGTTGGTTCTATGTTCCACCCAGTGTTTACTGATCTTGATGCAATTACTGGGTATCGTGATTTCTGTGGCACGGTTGATCTTGCTAAATATGGCGTATTTTCCCAGTTAATGCGTGATCAGGGCATATTCTTTAGCGGCAACAAAATTCTGCACAATCTAAGCTGTACAGAACATACGCAGAGTGACATCGATGTCTCAATTGAAGCAGCCGGAAAGGCTCTGGAACAAATGGCGAAATAGAACCCTAATCAAGGCGCCTTGCAAAAGGCGTCTTTCGCTTGAGCTAATTGGGTTGAAATAAATGGGGGCAACCCGACCGAACGCTTTATTATTCCCCTAAAGGAACCTTATAAATTACCACTAGAAAGTATAAGGATAGACGATAAGTGAATTTTTACTGTTCTGAGCATTAGCAAAGCACACAAATCTGCACTATGACATTTACCTAGCAGCAATGTGGGCCATGCCCAGTGATCGAGGTATCTTCGACTGATCAGGCTAAAGATCTTTGTGCGAAGCTAGGTATTGATTCAAAGATGTGTAGACCCTAAAACTAGGGTCTTTATTTGGAACGTGCAAACACTAAGACCTTACGGACTGATATTTTTTATAGGCCATTTTAAGTAAGGGCAAAAATAATAGCAATAAGGCCACAACCATGATTGGACCTGCGTATGCCCGATTAAAAAAGATAGAGAAAGAACCATCACTAATAATAAGAGATTGGCGCAGAGCAGGCTCAGCTAATGGCCCAAGTACAATCGCAAGCACTGCAGGTGCCAGTGGATAGTCCAGTTTGCGCATCAAATAACCCACAATTCCAAAAGCTAACATTAACCAGACATCGTGCATGTCCTGGGTAGGTGCGTAGCCACCAATGAGGCATAACACAAAAATGACAGGCGCTAATATGGTAAATGGTGTTTTTAATATCTTTATAAACACAGGAATGAAGGCAATATTAATTAAAAGAGCAAACACATTGGCAGCATACAATGATGCGATGAGTCCCCACACAAAATCACCGTGATCTACAAATAATCTAGGACCTGGTTCAAGACCCCAAATAACCATGCCCCCAAGAAGGATGGCTGTTGTAGGTGATCCAGGTATGCCCAGCGTCAGCATTGGCAGCATTGAGCCAGTACTTGCTGCATTATTTGCAGCCTCTGGTGCACAAACACCCTCTAAAGCGCCGTCACCAAACTTCTCAGGCTCTTTTGATATTTGTTTAGCTACGCCATAGGCCATCAATGAACCAGGTGTGGCGCCTGCTGCTGGCAGAATGCCAACAAAGTAACCCAAAAAGGATCCCATGATGGTGGCTTTCCAAGTTTTAGCCAAAAGTTTGATATTAGTAATAGTTCTTTTAACAGTCACATTGGCTTCTGACATCATACTTTTGCCACCGCCAAGCACATGCTCCTCTACGGTCCAGAGCATTTCTCCAATGCCATAAATGCCAATCGCCAACACTAGAAAATTAACTCCGTGCATAAAGCCTATAATATCCCAAAGAACTAGGCGCGGTTCCCCTGAAATAATATCAAAGCCAACCGCACTCAATACGAGGCCAATACAGATTGAAAATAACGTTTTAAACAGATCGTCATTACCTAAACCAACAAAAGTGGCAAAGGCCAACATCATCAGGGCAAATTCTTCAGGTGCGCCAAACACTAAGGCCACATGTGCTAGTGGCGGGGCAAAAAAGGTAAATAAAATGACAGCGATGGTGCCACCAATAAAGGATGCAAATGCAGCCCCTGTTAAGGCTAAGTCTGCCAAGCCCTGTTTTGCTAACGGACGCCCATCAAAAGTCGTTGCCACGGCAGTAGATGCCCCAGGAATGCCCAGCATAATCGACGAAATAGCGCCACCATACATGGCACCGTAATAAATAGCTGCTAAGAAGATGATCGCACCAGTCGGGGGCACTAAGAAGGTCAACGGTAACAATATAGCGACACCATTAACCGAGCCAAGACCTGGCATGGCACCAATAAATAAACCCAGCGCACACCCACCAATAATCAGTAATAGATTTTGCAGTTGAAAAACGATCGTAAAACCATCTGCTAACAGCCCTAAAATTTCTAACATTGTATTATCTCGTTACTCTTGCACTTAACCATTTTAAAACTATAAAAACATCTTATATAAGGGTAGAAACAGCGGTTCTGTAATCCCTTTTGGCAGGATTATCTTGAGAGTGATCTCGAAAAAATAAAAAATGATGATGGGAGTCACCACCGCAAAAGTGATGGAAAAAAGCCACCGATGTTTTCCTAAAACTCTCAGGTAGAATAATAGGAAAAGTGGCAGTGCACCATAAATGCCAATGTACGAAAATAAGGCAACTGTGATAATGAGAGAGGCTGCGACCGACCCAACCTCAATAAAGACATGAGATTGAATATACGTTTTCATCGAGTTAGCAATCTTGCCCTTTCTACGGAACCAGTTATAGATAATTCCAAAACAAGAAATGAGCATTACTGCTGAAAGCCAAAAGGGCCAGGCTCCTCCGCCTGGCCCCTCATCTTCTACCCATCCTATCGGTAATTCAAAACTTTTATACATTAGGTAGATGGAAAAGACCCCCATCATTATTGCCATCAACAATTCAGCTGTGCGCACTGTCATGATGAAAAATCTCCTCAATCTACCTGTAGGTTGCAAAAAAAGTTTATTTAATTGCACCCATATTCTTAAGCATCACTTCATGCACGTCACGCTCTTTCATCCAGTAACTCATTAAAGCGTCACCTTGCAGTAAGTCACCTTGTAAACTTTTCTTGGTGCGGTAGTCTTGCCATTTCTTGGAGTTGAAAACGTCCTTGAAAAGTCCTTGGTAATAATCTGTAGCTTCCTGACTCATGCCTGGAGCACCAACGACTGTGCGTTGCATGTAATAAACATAGTCCTCGCCAAGCTCCTTAAACGTGGGTGCATTGGGGAATAATGGCAAACGCTCGTCAGTAAACGAAGCCAAGGCCTTAGTGGTACCCGCCTCATAGAATCCTAACTGCTCAGACGGATTGTTAACCGTCGAGTCTGCATTTTTGCCCGCTAGTTCCTTAGCTACCTTACCACCACCCTTATACGGGACATACTTCATCTGCAGTCCATAGGCTCCATTTAAGAAGTCAGTGAGTAAGTTATCTTCTGAGTTTTTGCCAGTTCCCGCCATGATCCAATCTTTACCTTTGGCCTTTGCTGCCTTGGCAAAATCAGCCATGTTATTGATATCTTTGCGGTCCGAGTGCACCCACAACAAGAAGGTATCTTCTGCCATGCGAGCAATGGGAGTAAAAGTAGCGATATCGACACCCAACTTGGGTTGGCGCAATGGAGTGGTATAGAAGCTATTTAAGGTGAACATAATAGTGTGATCATTTCCTGACCTACCATTGACGTGAACGAGTGCTTCAGCACCTGAGCCCCCTGCTTTGTTGACAGGAGTAAAGGGTACTGGGGCCATTTCATTTTCTGCAATGATACTTTGAATCAGACGCACTGCTTTGTCGGCTCCACCACCTTTGCCTGCCATCACCACAAACTCGACTGGTTTAACGGGTGTCCATCCGGCAATTGCAGCTGGTACAGAAACTGTTGACATGATACCCACTATTGCTAAAAGTGTAATTTTCTTTACCACTTTGAAATCCTCCGAAATTTATTTTTGTATATTCCTTAGAGCAACCGATGCTCGTAAAACGAGTATATAGCGCTAAGAAGCAAATCGTCAGGGTCCTAAAATGGGTAATTGTTAAATTAGTATGGTCAATTGTTTGTAAAAAAATTACACACTTTTTTATATATTAATTACTTTTAAGAAAATTTATAAT
The DNA here is from genome assembly GCF_047730065.1 of Candidatus Njordibacter sp. Uisw_058. Lineage (GTDB taxonomy): Bacteria > Pseudomonadota > Gammaproteobacteria > Pseudomonadales > Balneatricaceae > Njordibacter. The sequence goes on along the minus strand of NZ_CP159829.1, from coordinate 907,680 downwards.
AAATACATATCGTTAGTATTTTGTAATCTATGCTAAAAAAGATTTTAGGAGATTATTCTTAAACATCAAAAGCTTTTTTAGTGTCACTGCCCGCGCATTTTAGGTCGCACTTTGGATAGTATGGGAGGGTATTGTTTAGCTGCTCAACGTATCTTTTAAAGAAACTTATTTCCTATGCTAATTAAAATTTCTTAAGAGCATGGTTTAGTGCACTATGCTACTAATTTGATTTGGCTGAAAATATTTGGAATTTAGCTATTGAAGGGTTAAAAAGTGCACTAAATGCAAACAAATTGGGAGTGAAATTGGTGAGTTAAGTCTTAACTTTCCAACAGTTAAGACCCCATTGACCACAATCTCAACTGGGGGAGAACGTATTTTCTAGTACCCCAATACCATCAATGATAACCTCAATCTTTGTATTACTTTTCATTGGCATTGCACCTAATGAAGTACCACACGCAATCACATCCCCAGGTTCCAGCGTCATGTCAGCTGACAAAAGACTGACCTGTTGGGCAGGTGAAAAAATCATATCAGCGACGGGGTAGTTTTGGCGTTCTCGCCCATTAACCAGTGTTCTAACGACCAGTTGTTCGACCTTGTCCAAGGTCGAAATACAAGGCCCTATGGCTCCAAAGGTGTCAAAGCTTTTCGCCCTAGTCCATTGTGAAAAAGCCTCTTTTTCATGGATCAGTTGCATCGCAGTGACGTCATTGACGCAGGTGTAGCCAAAAATATACTCTTCAGCCTCAGAAACCTGGATGTCTTTCCCCTTCTTGCCAATCACAATACCCAGTTCTCCTTCATAAAAAATTCGCCCTTGGTAAGACGCTGGAGGCAGGATTGGTGCGGCATTGCCAATCACACAACTGCTTGGCTTAAGAAAGTAATATGGCGCTTCTGGAATTTCATTACCCTGTTTTTCAGCTAAGGCATAAAAATTATTCCACAAAGCAATTATTTTGGCAGGATTGCAAGGGGCTAACAGAGTGATCTCATCGAGTGGCCACGTCTTGCCTGAGGGCTCATTTGCATTAAACATATCACCTCGGTATTCGGTGATATAAGTCTGCTCTATTTTACCAAAATGAATGTCACCATCGTGTTCAAATCTTACCCATTTATTCATTATTTTACTTCCATGCTATTGATAAGGGTCTTATCACTTTATCGTATCGTATTGTATTTTTTTACTCATCAATAAAGACCTAAAACGCTCTCGTTCTAGGTCTATTATTAATGACGAGTACTGACTTTTTAATAACAACCTGCAATGCGACCGCGTTGCTGAACTATTGGCAAAACTGTATCGATTGTGGGGGTTTCAACGCCCGTAATACGGCCTAATTCTTGTACGGCAGTCACTAGCGCATCAATTTCCATCGGTCGCCCTAAAGTCACATCCTGCAACATTGATGTGGTATGTGCACCAACACCCGCTGCTCCAGCAATGCGTTTGTCAACATCGATAGCGAAGCGAACACCCAATTTCTCTCCAATGGCTTGAGCTTCGAGCATCATGTTTCTTGCCACCATTCGCGTTCCAGGATCTGTTGCCACAACATCTAAGGTGGCGTTTGTGAGCGCACTAATTGGGTTAAAGCATAAATTTCCCCATAACTTTACCCAAATTTCATCTCGAATATTTCTAACTGGTGCTTTGAAACCTGCGTTAATCATCACCTGTGATAACGCACGCACGCGCTCAGTTTTTTCCCCAGAGGATTCGCCCAAAGTAAATCGGTTACCATCAATATGACGAACCACTCCCGGTTCTAATATTTCACAAGCAGGGTAAACTACACAGCCAATTGCTCGTTCTGGCCCAATACCGTCCCACTGCTTTCCACCTGGGTCTACACTTTCAATTTTGTGGTTTTCCCATGCCCCATCAAACTTGTAGAAATACCACCAAGGCACCCCATTTACTGCAGTCACAACCGCTGTATTTTTACCCAACAAAGGTTGCATTGCATCAACAACATTGGGCACTGAATGCGCCTTTAGTGAGACGATAACAAAATCTTGCTCACCTATATCCGCTGGATTATCAGTCGCAAATGGGTGCGTCACAATACGCTCACCATTCATCTCTAAGGTCAGCCCATTAGCCTTAATTGCTGCCAAATGCGGACCCCGCGCGATGACAGAAACTTCCTCACCCGCCTGAGCTAATAATGCTGCGATATACCCACCGATAGCACCTGCACCATAAATTGTAATTTTCATCTTATGTTTTTATCCAGCTAAACCTAGTTTTTCAGCAAGTCCAATACGTTGTAATTTGCCTGTTGCTCCCTTTGGAATTTCATCCAGAATAAGCACTTTTCGAGGCACTTTAAAATCAGCCAAATGCAGTGCAGTAAAGGTTCTAATGTCCTTTTCATCAGCAGTCATGCCTTCCTTCAAAACTACCGCAGCAGCCACTTCTTCCCCTAACTTTGGATGGGGCATCGCAAAGGTTACACATTGCTGAATCGCTGGATGGTCCATTAACACTTCATCCACTTCACGGGGTGAAATCTTCTCACCACCTCGGTTTATAATTTCCTTCAATCGACCCGTGATGGAGACGTAACCTTCTGCATCAAGGACGCCTTGATCGCCCGTACGGAACCAACCATTGGTAAAGTTTTCTTCATTGGCCTTGGGGTTGTTTTCATAGCCTTTGGTTACGTTTTGGCCACGAATAACAATTTCACCCACTTCTCCATTTTTGAGTATCTCACCTTCTAAACTCATGATGCCCACTTCTGGACCAGCAGCAATACCCACAGTACCTGCTTTTCTCACTGCAGGCGGCAACGGGTTACTGGCCATTTGGTGAGCAGCTTCGGTCATGCCATAAGCTTCAATCACTGGCGCAGCGAATGTATTTTCCAATTCGGCCATAACCTGAGGCGGCAATGATGAAGATGAAGACCGAATAAAACGCAACGGCACAGCATCAATGATATCTTTGCTTCGAGCAGCCCGAGTAAGTATTGCTTGGTGCATGGTTGGAACGGCAGAATACCAAGTTGGTTTTGAATCATCCATCCAGCTAAAATACTTTAAGGCATTGAATCCAGGCGTACAGTAGATGCTGGCGCCAGCTCTTAACGAGGATAAAACAGTTGCGATGAGTCCATGAATATGGAACAGAGGCATGATATTTAGGCAACGATCCCCAGGCACTAATGACAGGGTGTTCATGATATTTTCAGCCGAGCTAGTCACATTAATGTGGCTAAGGGGCACTATCTTGGGTCGTGAAGTCGTGCCTGACGTATGCAGTATCAGTGCAATATCGTTTTCATCGACGGCGTCATTGCTTGCTGCAGCGTTTGGCGCAGTCGTCTCAAATGTTAGATCAAAGTCACCCGCAGCATGACTGCTATCAATGACTAAATTAATCAGGGGAATACCCAACTTTTGAGCGGCCGCGACCGCCGGTGAAGCACTACCTGCCTCAACAACCAAAGCTTTGGCTTTTAAATCATCTAAATAAAACTCAAACTCCTCTTGGCGATACGCGGGGTTTAATGGCGCCGTTGTCGATGCGCCTGAGATAGTGACAAATGCTGTGGCCATTTCAGGGCCATTTGGCAAGACGATGGCCACTCTGTCTTTTTTTGTGATACCGGCTTGGCTCAATGATTGCTGGGTACGTTTTGATAATGAGCGGATGGCCGCATAGCTCAATGGAGAGCGGCCAGGGGCTTTAATCGCAATAGCGTCATCATGACCGATATTGAGTAACTCAGAGGTAGTATTTACAGACACAATAAACATCTCCAAAAGGGAGTTAAGGTAAATCCGTTCGCTTTAGTCATGCTTTTTCATGGGCATTTTGAGTGCATACGGCCAAATAGACTAACAAAATTCTACCTTATAAGTTAAAAAAAACTTAGTCGTTAAAGTATTCTGCTTTATTTTGTGTCACCGCATGCAAGTTACAGGTCGTTCCTTGAATGATATTTTTGCAATCAAGTATTTTCCGTTGTCATTTGTGGTTTGGGCCAAGGCACAAGATGGGTTTAATGATTAATTCTAATGAGGCATCAGCTCAAATTTATTGCACTTGGTTAAAAATCAAGTGCTCAGTGTGTCAAATGGCGCCCAGAGTTGCATTCGATTTAGCGCTTTATAATAGCCAATGAATTTTAGTGAGGCTATGTGTTCAAACCATGACTGGGGTATGTGATACCCTCTAAATGACGACGCCAAATATCAGCAAGCAAGCCTGTGTCAATTAAATGGTTTAAAGCTAAATCAAATGCCTGTTTAAGTTGGCTTTGGTGTTTTAGCATGGCCCCACCCCATAAATTCGCTGTATTTATGGTAAACGCAAGTTTGTATCTAGGATCTTTGAGAAGTGCTTCAAATGCGGGTTCATCATCTACCACAGCATCAACGTCCGAGTTGCTCAATGCGTTTACCATGTCTGCAAAGACATCGTCTGACTGACCTGAAAAAGCGATGGGTAAGCACCCTAGCCATGCTTCTGCCAATGTCATGTTGGTGCTACCCGCAATGGCGGCTACTTTTAAACCTTTTAAGTCTGCAGGTTTAGCTACCTTTGAATCGTCTCGCACTAATACAGATTCATCAAACGCAGCGTAAGGTCTGGAAAAGAGCAAGCGTTCTTTTCTGCCTTGGGTGATGGCACAACCACACCATATGGCATCTGCTTTATTGGCTAACAAGACTGTTTCGAATTCAGACCATCGGGTAAATAACCATTTGAGTTTTAAGCCCAATTGCTGAGCTAACATTTGAGCGACTTCAGGTTCATAACCAAGGCGCTCACCCTTAGCATTAGTGCTAAATAAAGGCATTGCATCTAAGTCTGCACAAATTAGTGTTAAGTATCCTTCGTTGACTGTGCGGATCACATTGGCTCCAGAGATACTAAATAATCATCGATGGTTTCGGTTCTGCTGCCATCTTCATGCCATAAAATAGGAAAATAGTTTTCATCTAAAAGGTTATCACCTAGGTGTTTGTAGCGGCTATAGATAGGACCTATGCCCTTGTCAAATTTAGTGGGGTCATATTCTGCATCACAGCGCATTAAATGCAGCACCAACGCTCGCCGAGGCGACGCCGTTTCATTAGCGCCAGAGCCATGCCAAGTCCAGCCATGATGTACAGACCCACCTCCAGCTTTTACCTCAACATACTCAATCTGAGGTTCCACACCTTGGTTTTGAGCAGCATGATGCATGGGCTTGTGATAATCTTCAGGCCCATGAAACTCACCAGAGGGTGTGCTTTTTTGCCATTGGTGTGAACCTTTAACAAATTCTAAAGTGCCACCAGATTGAGTGGTATCGTCTAAGGCAATCCAGCAGGATATGAGGTCACTGGGGCTAAACCATGACAAGTAGGCACTATCTTGATGGTAGCCCAAGGACCTGGCTCCTTGAGGTTTGGCGAGTAGATTGTCGATCATAATTCTAACCCCAGGCCAGCCCGCAAGTTGCGCAACACTGCGACCTAAGGATTCACTCAGCACTACCTGTGCGATGGTGCGGTTAGCCTTCCAACCATTGCACACCTGACGCGTCAGACTTGGATCACCCGACCCATATTGCCAGTTGACTTCATCTGGTGTAATGCCGGTTTCAAAGATTCCATTAAACACGTCATCAAAGGCCTGGTGTAGCTTTAACAGTTGCTCAGGAGGCAATATTTTATCGACTACGAGGAAGCCTTGTTGTCTATAATCTTGCTTGTTTTGATCCGTTGGGGTGAATAACATAATGATTTTAATTCCACTCATGCATAGCTCATGAGTATACACACTAAAAAATGACGACACAGCCATAAAATGCGGATGGCGTTAGACAAGAGTATGACGGGAATAGATGGGCAACAGGTGAAAAATAAGTGAGGTTAGCCTTTAGCAAACACGAACAAAGCAGGTGCCGATGAGCATTCGCTTTAATCCGCTTAAAAGTGACATGAAAAAGCACACACTAGATCGATAATCCAATATTTCTGCGTTATACAATACTTAAAAGCGAATGGTCTTGCCTTGCCTTATCCACGCTGGAGAATCAAACATGGATGGATCAGCTTTGATGTCAATTTCTTCTCGCCTTTGCTGCAACGACATTTGAAAAACAGTTATGTTGGCTGCTTCAATCGTGTCATTTAACTGGGCTTGATCAATCACTTCAAGGGTCATTAAGGCATCAGCAAAGCCACTAAAATATTGTTTGCGATCTTTAGGCATTGCACCTTGGTCTCGGTAGGTGCAGTAAACGTCGATTAGTATGGCTTCTAATCTTGCCACTGCGGTTTGTGCTTGATTCATTATTAGGGCCTTTATTGATCAGTTTTTTGAACCTGAGGCAAAACCACACTTGAATATTGGCCTATGCAGTCAACAAGTCAAACCTCTGCATAGTCAGTATCTAAGCAGCGCTTAGACATTTTCTCAGCTTTGGAAATAGCCGATGTTGTCATGAGTTTAGCCACTTGATCTTTGTTTTTAGTGCCTCGTTTATTGCCGTTAATGGCACTCAAGTTATACCACATGTATGCGCGTTCTCGATCTTTTGCAATGCCACTGCCATCTTCGTACATAAACCCTAGATTAGTTTGCGCTTGGGCATGGCCCTGTTTAGCCGCTAAAGTGTACCAATGAACGGCTATCTTGCCATTTTCTTCAACACCTTTGCCATCTTCGTACATTAGCCCTATGTTAAGCTGAGCACTGGCATTTCCTTGCTCTGCTGCTAAGGTCAGCCATTTAATCGCCATCAGTTCATTCTTTGGTGCGCCATCGCCACGTTTATAAAAGAGCCCTAAATTGTATTGTGCTTGAGCGTGACCCTGCTCAGCCGCTTGGCGATACCATTCAAAAGCTAAAGTCAGATCTTTTGGAGCACCTTCGCCTGTTTCAAAGGCTACAGCCATATTGTATTGAGCTAAAGCAACGCCTTGCTCAGCCGCTAAGGCGAATAGTTTTAATGCTGTTGGGGCATTTTTTGGCACGCCTCTACCTACTTCATACATTAATGCTAAGTTCAACTGGGCTTCTGCATAGCCCTGCTGAGTCGCAAGAATGTACCAATGAGCTGCTGTTTTAGAATTCTTTATGACGCCCTTACCCTCATCAAACATGAGCCCCAAATTAAATTGAGCACTGGCATTATCCTGCGCAGCAGATTTGGTAAACCAAATAACAGCAGCTTCATCACTTTGGGGCACGCCATCACCCCGTTTGTGCATGAGGCCCAGCTGATATTCAGCTTTTGCATGCCCTTGTTCCGTTGCTTTGCTATACCAATTTAAAGCTGCTGAAATATTTTTTGGCGCACCTTCTCCATTGGCATATGCAACACCCATATTAAATTGAGCCACCATGTGCCCTTGTTCTGCAGATTTAATAAACCAATACGCAGCGAGTTCACTATTTTGAGGAATCACTTCACCAAGGCTGTGCATGTTGCCTAAATTAAATTGAGCTTTGGCATGCCCCTGCTCAGCGGCTTTGGTATACCAATAAAGGGCGACCTTACCGTTTTTGGGAATGCCATCGCCAAGGCCATACATATTGCCAAGATGATATTGAGACATTACATCCCCTTTTTCAGCTGCTTTGGTATACCAATAAACAGCAGCCTCACCGTTTTGGGGTACCCCTTCACCGCGTTTGTACATTAATCCCAAGTAATTTTGGGCAGGCGTATAACCTTGTTCAGCAGCTTTGGTACACCATTTTAAAGTGGCTTGCTCATCCAGAGGAGCGCCATCTTTACCTCGGTATAGTTGTGCCAAATCATATTGGGCTTTAGCATGCCCCTTTGCTGCAGCTTTGGTGTACCAAAGCGCAGCAGTATGGGTATTTTTTAATACCCCATAGCCTTCGATATAAGCATGGCCCAGATTATATTGAGCTTCAATATGACCCTGTTCAGCAGCTTTGCTAAAACATTCAAAGGCAGTTTGATAGCTCTGTGAGACTGCTTCTCCAGCTAAATACATGCGTCCTAGATTGGATTGAGCGTTCGCATTACCCTGCTCAGCAGCCAAGATGAACCACTCGGCAGCAGTCTTCTCGTTCTGTTGGACGCCATGCCCGTCTTCATATAAAAAAGCCAAATTGGTTTGCGCTTGAGCATGCCCCTGCTCAGCCGCTAGCGTAAACCATTGCGCCGCGATCTTGTCGTCTTGTGGCACACCTTCGCCATTATGATACATAACCCCTAAGTTACATTGAGCGTTAACGTAGGCCTGCTCTGCTGCTAAGGTAATCCACTTAGCGGCTGTCTCATGATTTTGTAGAACACCGTGCCCATTGTCGTACATTAAGCCCAAACTAAACTGAGCCTTTGCATCACCTTGCTCTGCTAAGGGCTTCCACTGCGCTAGAGCTGTCTTAAAATCACCTGATTTTGACGCCTCACGACCTTTTGCAAAATTAGTTAGCACTATCATTTTATGGCCCAATAGAAATTCCTATGCGTTATTTTTTAAACGTCCATGCTCAGGGTGCTTGGACTGTGAAAAGCGCGATATTATAAAGGCTTTTAAAAAATGGTTATAGACGGGAGAACATTTGTCATTCTCAATCTTAGCTGCCTTAAAGCATACCAAGATCAACTAAAACCCCCATAAAATCAGAATCTAAGCACGCAATCAAATACCATAGACTTGTATGACTAACACACCTAAAATAGGTTGATCAGGCATAGCAAGCTAATTAACTACCACCATTGGCACTGTTCATAGCACAAGTTATCTTCATGGGCATCGTCGCTACTTTAGTTATCGACATATGGGCGGTTATATTAAGCACAATTTTCAAACTCCCCACCACCAATTGGAGCATGGTTGGCAGGTGGTGTGCGCATCTTCGCACTGGCCAAATTATACACCGGCCCATAAGCCAATCAAAGCCTGTAAAGTACGAGCAGACTATCGGCTGGTTGTTCCATTATATTATTGGCATTGGATACGCCTATTTATATGTCATATTGATGGTTTTTATCGTTAGCAACGACCCTTCTTTAACATCTGCTATTATCTATGGATTCGTTACTTTAATAGCACCATGGTTAGTTCTACAACCTGCGTTAGGATTAGGTTTGTTTGCCAGATTAGCCGACAAACCCAATACAATAAGGGCTCTTAATTTATCTGTGCACCTAATATTTGGGGTGGCATTGTACTTTTCGTGGACCCTGTCACTGGCATTGTTTTAACCCAATGAGTCTCATGGTTGGGGTTATTTTAAATGCTTGAATAGCTGTTGTGACACGCGCTAGATTTAATTTACACTAAACTATGGTTGGTCATGGTCGAGGTATTAACAATGAGTACAATTTTAAAAGTGAACCAAAAAATGTCTGATGCAGAATGGCAGGTTCGCTGTGACCTTGCCGCATGCTATCGGCTATTTGTTAAGTTTGGTTGGACGGATTTAATTTTTACCCATTTAACAGCTCGAGTGCCAGGCCATGAAAATCAGTATTTGATCAACCCCTATGGGCTTTTGTTTGAGGAAATTACTGCCTCTAATTTACTCAAGGTAGACTTTGATGGGAAAGTCATTAGTGGAGACTACCCCTACAATGATGCGGGTCACTATATCCATACTGCCGTATTTAAAGCTCGTCCTGATATTAATGTTTTATTACATAGTCACACGCGAGCAGGTATTGCTGTGTCCTGCATGAAAATGGGTTTATTACCCCTATCACAGCAAGCGGGAGAGATTCAGGATCTGGTTTGTTACAATCACTATGGTGTTGCCAGCAAAGACCACCCTGAGTATTGCCACCAGCTGGGCCAAGATATGGCTGATAAGTGGTTAATGATCATGCACAATCATGGTTTATTAGCGGCGGGCAGGACGGTTGGAGAAGCCTTTTACTTTTTGTACATGCTGGAAACCTCTTGCAAAATACAAACTGATGTTGTGTCATCGGGGGTAAATTATCACCTGCCCGATACAGCCTCTGTGCGCGAATTGGCAAAAACTACGGCACCTAAGGGAGACCAGCCCTGTAATGACGTTCACATTGCGTGGCAGGCGATGATTCGCTTGCAGAATCGGCTCGACCCTTCCTACAAAAACTAAATAGGCTATTCATCTAGCAGAGTTATTTAGCAGAGCTAATTAGCTGAGGCAGTCATTAGGTTAATCAATTATTAATGACTAACATCGTTTTAGGGTGTTTTAGGACCTTTCTTCTCAGACAATAAGTCTAAAATGGCTTTGGCGTGTTCTTCTGGTATATTAAAGCGCGCCCTAATGGTTTCAATGTGGAGTTTTTCATCACTGGTAATAATACCATCACTCATGGCTGCGTTAATTTCAGCCTCAAAAATAGCCTCTCGGCGCACCATTTGATTGGAAAAGGCTGAGGCTACAATACCTGTGAGCAAAGCCACTGTGCAGACCCCCATCAATGCCGTCAAAGCACCGATGAACTTACCAATCGGTGTAATAGGGTAAACGTCTCCATAACCTACCGTAGTCAGCGTAATTAATGACCACCACATTGACTCTGGAATCGATTTAAAATTATCAGGCTGAACGTCACTTTCGGCTAGGTACATCATTGAACTGGATAAGAATAACGCGATTGCCAATAGGTAAAGCGTGGCGGCAAAAGAGCGTCGTTCTTCATGCACCGCCGAGACTAAATCCTCTAGGGCCGAGGAGTAATGGGACATTTTTAGCAACCTCAGTAGCCGCAACACACGCAGCCAGCGCAGATCTAAGCCTCCCATAATGAGGGGCAAAATACTGGGTAAAAAGGCGGCTAAATCAATGATGCCGGTAAAACTAAAAATATAGGAACTGCGACGCCCCCAAGGGGTTGCACCCCGCGCTGAGTCGTCTGCCGTAATGGACCAAATACGCAGTAGGTATTCAATCAAAAATATAGACACGGAAAACCATTCAAACATCATCAGTTGGTGATGATATTGGAGGTTGATCGAGTCAACAGATTCTAAGCACACAGCCACAAGGTTAAGTAGTATTAAAATGGATAGGAATAAGTCACACACTCGACTCGTCGAGTCGTTAAGGTCACCCTTACTTAAAACCTCCATGACTCTCTGTTTACAAAAGTTCATAGCCTTAAAACCTCTTATAAAATCAACATCTTCTAATGTATAGTATGTGACCCTTGAAGCTTGCGCAATTTTTGCAGGCAAAGTTAAATCTGTGTCGCCGTTTAGGACGGCCTTTGCGCATCAATAAATACCTTTATATCCTTTGCCAGTGTGTTCTAGGGTCAAGCTAACAACTCTTTCAAGCTCTTTATAAGCCCTACACATGCAGAGTCTTCAAGTTTATGACAACCCGCAGCAACCACCTGCTCACCCGCCACAAATACATCTCTTACTGGGTTGTGATTAATACCAAAAGTCCAGCGATTGATCAGTTGTTCTGGCTTAGCTGAGGCTAAAAGAGGATGGCTAGTGTCCAAGGTAATAAAGTCAGCGCGGGCACCCACACGCAGGCCAGTATTAATGTTGCAGGCGGCGTTGCCACCCGCCACGCTGGTTTGGTAAATAAAATCTCCTACACTAGGTTGGTCATTACCATAAATGCGATTACGTTGCTGATCGCGCAAACGCTGACCATATTCTAATAACCGTAACTCTTCTGCTACAGAGACACACACATGGCTATCGGAACCCACACCAAAGCGACCACCTTGAGCTACTAAATCAGTAATGGGGAAAATGCCATCACCTAAATTGGCTTCAGTGCTGGGACATAAACCAACAACAGCTTGGCTGTCAGCAATGGTTTTTACTTCTTTCTGGCTCACATGGGTGGCATGGATTAAACACCAGCGTGCGTCAAACCCTACTTCATTCGCTAACCACTCTACTGGCCGCTGTCCACTCCAAGCAATGCAATCATCGACTTCTTTTGTTTGCTCCGCAACGTGGATATGCACCGGCCAAGTTCTTGGCAGGCTTGATAATGCAGTTTGCATTTGTGATTTTGTCACCGCTCGCAAAGAATGAAAACATAAGCCTTGGTTATGCTTCAAACTATCCATGTTTTGGCTTAATTGCTCTTGCAGACGCAAGTAACCATCAAGATCATGAATAAAGCGAGCTTGGCCCCCATTGGGAGCCTGACCCCCAAATCCTGAATGGCTATACAGTACCGGCAATAAGGTCTGGCCAATGCCCGCATCAACTGCCGCTTGTCGAACTTGTAAGGCCATTTCCGCAGGGTTGTCGTAAGCTTGACCACTTTGTTGATGATGCAAATAATGAAACTCAGCCACTTGTGTGTAACCAGCTTTGAGCATTTCGATATAGAGATAAGTCGCAATTTGCCCAACTTGTTGGGGGTTTAATTTGGCCACTAACCCATACATTAGATCGCGCCAACTCCAAAAACTGTCTTGCGGGTCTAAACACACTTCAGCCAAGCCGGCCATTGCCCTTTGAAACGCATGTGAATGAAGATTCACCATGCCAGGTAGAACTGGACCTGCTAATGTGTGACACCCTTGCTGGCTCTCATGCGTCGTTTGATTAGTTTCAAGGTGACTAATAACACCGTTAGTGACGGTGATTTTTACGTTGTTAGCCCAGCCTGTGATGATTAAAGCTTGGTTGGCAAAGTAAACTTGGTCCATTATTAGTACTCTCATGGTAGGATGTGTTTAACTTGTATAGACATTACATGAATTGGCATAGCCAAGTCAAGATTGTATACTCCAAGCAGAACCACAATCTATGGGCCCCTTGTGAATATTCCTCAAGCAGATACCACTCAAAGTTTATTGAATGCGCTTCCTAATACCAATGCACCCATTTATGCTCGACTAAAAAGCGCCATTTTAGAGAATATAGAGTCATCCAATTGGATGCCAGAGCAACGCTTGCCATCTGAAGCCCAAATGGTGAACGCTTTAGGCGTGAGTCGCATGACGGTGAATCGGGCGTTACGAGAACTCGCCACCGATGGAGTGCTTATTCGCCAGCAAGGCGTGGGCACATTTGTGGCTCCCCAAAAAGCCCATTCTGCATTATTTGAAGTGCACAACATTGCCCAAGAAATTGCTGACCGAGGTCACAAGCATGAAACAGTAGTTGTTGAATTACAATCAGTTAAAGCAAATACAGACCAAGCTTTACGACTTGGGGTACGTACTGGTGAAATCATTTTTAAGTCAACTTTAATTCACCTTGAAGATCAACAGCCAATTCAATTAGAACAACGTATTGTGAACGCTACCTTGGTGCCAAACTACGGCCAACAAGACTTTACTCAATTAACACCCTTTGCTTATCTAAATAAAGTCGCCCCTATTACTGAAGGTGAGCATTTAGTAGAAGCCGTCATTCCAAACGTGATTGAGGCCCAGCAACTGGCAATTAATTCAACCCAAGCCTGCCTCCAAATAAAACGTCGAACTTGGTCTGGCCAGAAAATTGTCACCAGTGCTAGATTACTTTCTCCAGGTCATCTTTTTCAATTATTCGGTCATTTTGGACGAATCTAGCGGCTACATTTTACTTGCCAGAGTATAAAAATGGGCGTATCTTTTATTACTTGTATATACATGTAAGGGAAATGCCCATGATTAGTCCTCAAGAACTCGCCGCACGCCGCACCCGCGGTGGAGATATTAAAGCGCCTACGGGCAGTAAAATCAGCACTAAAAGCTGGTTAACTGAGGCACCTCTGCGCATGCTAATGAACAACCTCGACCCAGAGGTGGCAGAAAATCCCAACGAACTGGTGGTCTATGGTGGTATCGGTCGGGCAGCTAGAGACTGGGCTAGTTATGATCAAATAGTAGCATCGCTGACAGAGCTTGAAGATGACGAGACGCTGCTCGTCCAGTCTGGCAAACCTGTTGGGGTGTTCAAAACCCATAGTAATGCTCCGCGAGTGTTAATTGCTAATTCAAATTTGGTTCCACATTGGGCCACCTGGGACCACTTTAATGAGTTAGATGCAAAAGGCTTGGCTATGTTTGGCCAAATGACAGCTGGCAGTTGGATTTATATCGGTAGCCAGGGCATTGTTCAGGGTACCTACGAAACCTTTGTGGAGGCTGGGCGACAGCACTTTGGCGGGAGCCTAAAAGGCCGCTGGATTCTGACTGCGGGGCTAGGCGGTATGGGCGGGGCGCAGCCATTAGCAGCAAGTTTGGCTGGTGCTTCCTCCCTTAACATTGAGTGTCAACAAAGCCGTATTGACCTACGCTTACAAACTCGCTACCTAGACGAACAAGCCAAGGATCTTGATGATGCTTTGGAACGGATTGAACACTACACACAAATGGGTGAAGCCAAGTCGATTGGCTTGCTGGGAAATGCGGCAGACATTTTACCGGAGTTAGTCAGGCGTGGTGTTAAACCAGATTTAGTCACCGATCAAACCTCTGCCCACGATCCTTTAAATGGTTACTTACCGCAAAATATGGATTGGGAAAGCTATCGTCAAAATGCGACTGATAAACCTGCAGCCACCATATTGGCTGCCAAGGCATCTATGGCCACTCATGTTAAAGCCATGCTGGCATTCCATGAGCAAGGTATTCCTACCGTAGATTACGGCAACAACATCCGCCAAGTCGCACTTGAAGAAGGCGTAGAAAATGCCTTCAACTTCCCAGGCTTTGTGCCTGCCTATATTCGGCCACTCTTTTGCCGAGGTATCGGGCCCTTTCGCTGGGTTGCCTTATCTGGCGATAAGCAAGATATTTATCGTACTGACGCCAAGGTTAAAGAACTTATTCCTGATGATGCCCATTTACATAATTGGCTCACTATGGCTCGTAAACGCATTCAGTTCCAAGGTTTACCAGCCCGTATTTGCTGGGTTGGACTTGGCCAGCGCGCCAAACTAGGTTTAGCCTTTAATGAAATGGTACGCTCTGGCGAAGTCAAAGCCCCCATTGTGATTGGACGCGATCACCTAGACTCGGGTTCTGTGGCTAGCCCTAACCGAGAAACAGAAGGCATGCGCGATGGCTCTGATGCCGTATCTGATTGGCCCTTACTTAATGCCCTGCTCAATACAGCATCAGGGGCTACCTGGGTCTCTTTACACCATGGAGGTGGTGTGGGTATGGGGTTTTCACAACATTCAGGTATGGTGATTGTTTGTGATGGCACTGACGAAGCCGCTGAACGTATTGCCCGTGTGCTCCACAACGATCCAGCCACAGGCGTTATGCGCCATGCAGATGCCGGCTACGACATTGCTATAGAGTGCGCCCAACAGCAGGGCTTAAACCTTCCCATGATTAAGCAGAACTAAACTCACTGAGGCTTCTTATGTACACCTTTGAAATTCAGCCTGGCCTTCTCACACTCGCACAATTGCGTAAGGTAGCCCGCCATCGGGTTAATGTTTCTATCGCCAGCCATGCTCTGCCTGCTATTCATAAAAGCCAGCAACTGGTCAATCAAATGATTGAGGAAAATAGAACAGTATACGGTATCAATACTGGGTTTGGGCTACTGGCTAACACCCGAATAGAGGTAGACGACCTTGAAGAACTACAACGTTCTATTGTCTTATCTCATGCAGCAGGCATTGGGCAATTCATGGACGATGCGACCGTTCGATTGGTCATGGTACTCAAGATCAATAGCTTAGCGCGTGGATTTTCTGGCATCCGCTTAAGCGTGATTGAAGCGTTAATGAGCCTCATTAATACGGAAGTTTTTCCCTGTATTCCTGAAAAAGGTTCAGTGGGTGCCTCAGGTGATTTGGCTCCTTTAGCCCATATGAGCGCCGTGTTATTGGGCGAAGGCCAAGCCCGTTACCGAGGCGAAATAATTTCTGGAATAGCGGCATTGAAAATAGCGGGTTTGAAACCGGTGACCTTAGCCCCAAAGGAAGGACTAGCCCTACTCAATGGCACTCAAGTATCTACTGCATTTGCCCTAAAAGGCTTATTCCATAGTGAAGACTTATGGGCCTCAGCTACAGTCTGTGGTGCACTCTCTGTCGAAGCAGCTTTGGGTAGTCGCAGCCCCTTTGATGAACGTATCCACCAAGTGCGGGGGCACAAAGGCCAGATTGATTCTGCTAAGGCCTACCGCCACCTCCTCACTGAAAATAGTGAAGTGGGTCTCTCACATGACCAGTGCCATAAGGTACAAGACCCCTATTCTTTGCGCTGCCAGCCTCAAGTTATGGGTGCTTGTTTAGAGCAGATCCGCCACGCTGCCGGCGTCTTGGAAGTCGAGTCTAATGCGGTATCAGACAACCCATTAGTCTTTGCTGATGAGGGAGACATTATCTCTGGGGGTAATTTTCACGCCGAACCAGTGGCTATGGTGGCTGATAATTTAGCCTTAGCCATTGCCGAAATTGGCAGTTTATCAGAGCGGCGTATGGCCTTACTAATTGATTCAGCACTCAGCCAATTACCCCCTTTTTTAGTCGATAATGGGGGTGTGAATTCAGGCTTTATGATTGCTCAGGTGACTGCTGCCGCCTTGGCAAGTGAAAACAAAACCTTTGCTCACCCCGCTAGTGTGGACAGCATACCTACTTCAGCTAATCAAGAGGATCATGTGTCTATGGCCACTTTTGCAGCGCGCCGTTTGCGAGATATGAGCGAAAATACCCGCGGTATTTTAGCAGTAGAACTCTTGGCTTCGGTGCAAGGCTTAGATTTTCGCACCGGCTTAAATTCCAGTCCGTTGCTCGAACAGGCTCGCTCTGGTTTACGGGCACGTGTGCCTTTCTATGACAAAGACCGCTACTTTGCCACAGACATTGCAGCTGCTAATGAACTGTTAGCTACCGCTTGCCATAATGACATGATGCCAAGTGGCACACTACCCAGCGCTAATTAGTGGGTGATAGATTGCCTACATAGGATACAAAAATGCCTTCCTTTGATACGATTTACGTTGGTTTTCATGCTGCTACAATGGTGTCTACCAAGGATTATGGCCCCATTGAAAATGCAGCGATAGGGGTTAAACATGGCCAAATTACTTGGTTAGGCCCAGTTTCTGAATTACCTAACCACACGGCAACAATAATCGACTTGGGTGGTGGTTGGGTTACGCCTGGTTTGGTTGATTGTCATACTCACTTAGTATTTGGTGGTGATCGCAGCGCCGAATATGAGATGCGTCTGCAAGGGGCAAGTTATCAAGCCATTGCTAAGGCTGGTGGCGGCATTGTTTCCACTGTGACTGATACCAGAAATGCTAGCGCAGAAGCATTATTCACTGCTGCAGAAAAGCGCCTCTGCGCCCTTATGGCTGACGGTGTGACTTGTGTCGAAGTGAAATCGGGTTATGGCTTAGACCTAGTCACAGAAGAAAAAATGTTGCGTGTCGCCCGCTCCCTTGGTGAAAAACTATCGGTGACCTTGCAGACCACATGTCTGGCGGCCCATGCCATACCACCCGAATATCAGGGTCAAGCTGATGCTTACATTGATTTGGTGTGTGAAGAAATCATACCTGCCATAGCCAAAGCTGGCTTGGCTGACGCAGTTGACGGTTTCTGTGAAGGCATTGCCTTTTCTGTGGCCCAAATTGAACGGGTATTTGACACGGCCCTCGCCTTTGACTTACCCATAAAGCTTCATGCTGAACAACTTT
Organism: Candidatus Njordibacter sp. Uisw_058; assembly: GCF_047730065.1. Classification (GTDB taxonomy): domain Bacteria; phylum Pseudomonadota; class Gammaproteobacteria; order Pseudomonadales; family Balneatricaceae; genus Njordibacter. The sequence goes on along the minus strand of NZ_CP159829.1, from coordinate 890,106 downwards.
CTAACTTAGGAGGCTCTGGCTTAGCGGCTCGTTATAAGGCATTGTCCAGTGATCATCTAGAATATCTAAGTGATGCAGACGCCAAAGCCATGGCCATCGCGGGTACTGTTGCCGTGATTCTGCCAGGGGCATTTTTTTGCCTCAAAGAAACCAAACAACCACCCATACAGCGCCTCCGTGAATTAGGTGTACCGATGGCCATCGCCAGTGATTGTAATCCAGGGTCAGCGCCAGTTTTGTCCTTGCGTTTAATGATGAACATGGCCTGCACCTTATTTGGCTTTACACCACTAGAAGCATTGCAAGGAGCCACCCGTCATGGTGCTCAGGCTCTTGGTTTAGGCCATAGCCATGGCCAGCTTAAAGTGGGTTATGCCGCTGACTTTGTCTGTTGGGAGATTCAAAAGCCCGCAGAATTAAGCTACTGGCTGGGTGGCCAATTAGTAAAGCACCGCGTTGTTGCGGGCCAAATCACATGATTGAATTCAATATAACTAAACCAGAAGACTTTATTACCATGCCGTGGCGCAATGGTTTAGGCTCAACGATTGAATTAGTAAAGCGCTGGTCTGGTGACTCTTTTCAGTGGCGCCTGAGCATGGCTGATGTGACACAAGATGGCGCCTTTTCAGACTTCTCTGGCTATGACCGCTGTTTACTTTTAATGCATGGCAAAGGACTGACACTCACAGACCAAGCAGGTCAGCAATGGTGTCTCTCAGAAACCTTAGATGCTGCCCACTTTAAAGGCGAAGACCTCATCGATGCGTGTCTCCATGATGGGCCAATCCTTGATTTCAACTTAATGACTAGACGCAAAGATTGTCGCGCCAAAGTCTTCACCAGCCAGCAGGAAAAGGGCCAAAATATAGATTTAAACGGTGACTTATTTTTACTGTTCAGCATGCAGGGTCATACCTTTGTTCAGCTCAACCAGACCCAAGAAACACAATTAGAAGAACAGCATCTACTGCAGCTAAGCCCCAATGCTGCTGATGCATGTTACTGCAGTGGTGAGGCTTGGATAGGTATACTTATTAGTTATCTATAGCCCATAATAAGGCTTAGTTGAGGGTGGTATGTTATGTTTCACTTCACTCGGGGTTTAAACTCGACTTTCAACTGAGACGTTCAGCCGAGATTTTCAACTGAAGCTTTTAACCTCGACCATTAACCTAGATTTTAAACCCCAGACATTTTACCTTGGTTCAGGTTAAATCAGGAGTCATGCATGCAACTCAATCAAATCATTAATCTCGCTGCTCACCCTATTTCAGAGCCACAATTTGCACGAACCTGTAAACAACAGTTTGACGAAGCAGGCGTGTTAATTCTAAAAAATTTTCTCACCCCTGCTGCACGGGATGCCATTATTGAAGAAGGCCACAAAAAACAAACGTTGGCTTTTTATACCAATTCTGGCCACAACGTATACCTCACACAAAAAGATTCAAAGTTTGATGATAAGCATCCCTGCAATCAATGGGTGCAATCTTCCAAAGGTTGTATTACTGATGATCAAATCGCTCTAGATTCGCCCTTACGTGCACTCTATGATGCCCAACAGTTGCGCTTATTTTTGGCCTCTGTACTAGGTGAAGAAATACTGTACCCATACTCTGACACGCTATCATCGATTAATTTACATTATGCCAGCGAAGGTCAAGAATTAGGCTGGCACTTTGACAACTCATCTTTTGCCATCACTTTATTACTGCAAAGTCCTCAAGCGGGTGGACAATTCGAATATGTGCCACAACTCAGAAATGCAAGCCAAAACGATATGAATTACTCAGGCGTGAGTCAGGTATTAGAAGGAAAAGTAACAGCGCAAAATATCACTATGTCTGCAGGTGATCTAATGTTGTTTAGGGGCAGAGATGCCTTGCACCGAGTCACCCCAACACAAGGCGAAATCACTCGCATGCTAGTCGTACTGGCCTATAATGCTGAACCTAATGTCGCACTTTCAGAATCAGCCCGCATGACCTTTTATGGTCGTTTAACATAGCAACAGTATTGGTTTGCGCAGTTGTGGGGTGATCCCATGTTGGCGAGATTTAATGGGCTAAGCCAATCATAATGGTGCCAAATGCGACGATCACCCCAGCTAAAAGGCGGCGAGTCTTTGGCCCCTCACCAAACCAAAAGACACCGATTAGGGCGGCGAAAATCACCGATGTCTCGCGCAAAGCAGAGACCACGCCTAAAGGGGCTTCAGTCTTGGCATAAAGCACCAGCGCATAGGCAGTGGCTGACAGGATGCCACCCAAAAAGCCAAGTAGGCAGGGTTTTAACGGCATCATCCGCAGTCGCTGCCATTGAGTTTTAAAGATAAACAGTGCAACAAAGGCTTCGGCTATGAACAACCAGGCAATATAGCCCATGATGCTGTCAGACAAACGCACTCCGACACCATCCACTAGCGAATAAGCCGCCACAATGGCCGCCACAATGACTGCTGCAACCATTGATAATTTTGGCACCTCTGTTTTGAAAATACCTTGCGACAGAACCATCACCCCAGCCGAGACTGAAAAGATGCCTAGCCAAGCCAAGCCAGGAAGGCTCTCACCAATCCATATTTGTGCCCCCAATGCCACTAAGACTGGCGCTAAACCGCGGGTAATGGGGTAGACAAGGCTCAGGTCTCCAATGCGATAGGCGAGATTTAAAAAATAATAATATCCCCAGTGGATGAGAGTTGAGGCAATGATATAGGGTACGGCGGCCCATCCAGGCAGTGGCGCCTGCGTTGCAATGATAATACCAGGTACCACATGCCCCAAGGCAATCAGACCCAGTACAATCGTCTTGTCGGCAGAGCCTTTGACCATAGCGTTCCAGAACGCATGTAAAAAGGCAGAGGCCAAAACAATTAAAACCAGCGATAAACTCATAGCGTCTCACAGAGTGCAATTGCTGCGGGCAGATCGTCTAAAAAAACTGCATACACAGTAATCAGGCCCCCCAGTAGTATGTCGTGCGCACTATCGCAGTTAACCCTGCCAAGAAAAAGTTAACCCCCTCAAGGGTAACAACAGCAAGTTAAATAATGCACATAAAAAGGCAAGTCCAAAGGACTATTTAGACCCATAAGTTAAAACGGGCCTGCACTTTTAAGTAAAAGTACAAGCCCGTTTGTCAAGGTCAGTGGGTGTTAGGCAAACCACCAACGCTCAGCTGCCTTGCCGCCATCTAGTTCCCAGTTAGCTGCAACATCAGGGCCATGAGCTAGTTTTTTACTCAGGGCATGCACGTTGTTAGCGAACATAGGGATTAAGGCACCACCATCATCATTAACTAGGGCTTGACATTCGTAATAGATTTCACGACGCTTAGCCAAATCTAATTCTGAACTTCCCATTTGTACCAGTTTGTTAAAACGGTCAACAGAGGCACCCGTGCGCCATGCGGTATCATTCCACTTTCCATCGGCCATGTAGGCAGCTTTGAACATCCAATCTTCCGTAGGACGTCCGCCCCAATAGCAAGCAGTCCATGGCTTTTTATTCCACACATTAGACCAATAACCATCTTTAGGCTCACGCACCACTTCGATATTAAGTCCCGACTTGGCAGCAGATTCTTTAATCAAAAGAGCGGCGTCAACCGCTCCAGCAAAGGCCGCATCAGAGGCAGATAACTGCACATTAGAACCATCATAACCGGCTTTCTTCAGATGAAAAGCGGCCTTGTCTGGATCATAGGCTCGCTGAACTAGTTCATTGTTGTGGAAAGGGTTAGCCGTAGAAATAGGGGTATCGTTACCAATGGCCCCATGGCCTGAAAGGATCTTAGTGACTAATTCTTTACGGTCTACTGACAATTTGCAGGCCATGCGGAAATCATAGTTGTCAAAGGGAGCAGCATCACAACGCATAGGGAAGGTGTAATGCAAGGTGCCCGTGGTTTCTAAAATGTCCAGAGAAGGATTACGCGCTAACAAGTGAACCGTTTTAGGGTCTACTCGACCAATCGCATCCACGTCGCCATTCATCATGGCATTCTGTCTGGCTGTTACGTCAAGTATGACCAATAGTTCCACTTCATCAAAGTGAGCAGCATCTTGCTTCCAGTAGTTCGGATTACGATAGAACTTAGCCCGCACGCCTGGCTCATAATTTTCCATGATATAGCCACCAGTGCCAATACCAGAGGCCCAGTCTAGCTGACCATCACGCACAGGTAGAATGGGGAAGTGGTAGTCACTTACGATAAAGGCAAAGTCAGCACTGCCATTAGACAAGGTGAACACGACATCATCACCATTAATGGCGATGTTAGTGACATCTGCTAGTAAGGCCTTACCTGCAGATTTGGTATCTTCGCCCATGTGGAACTGAAATGAGGCCACTACATCAGCCGGTGTCAGTGCTTTACCATCATGGAAGGTGACGCCTGAGCGAATTTTAAAGGTCCAAACTTTTGCATCTGCAGAAGCTCCATATTCAGATGCAAGCTCAGGAATTAGCTGCCCTTCTTTGCTCACTTCTGTGAGGTGATTACAATAAGCAAAAATGACATTTTGTGACATGCCGTTTTCTGATGTGCCTGGATCTAATGAATCAGTGGTTGATCCGTGGCCCATGCCCAATCTAAATTTACCACCAGCTTTGTGAGCCCCAGCTGAAGCATTTCCAGCTGCAGCCAATGCTGTCGGCAAAATAATGCCCGCAGCTAGACTGCTAGTGACAAACTGACGACGGTTTAGGTCCATAGTGAATGGATTTTTTAATTGATCTATTTGGTCTTTAGACATTTTTTTATTCTCCAATTATATAACTAACTAATATCGATTACGTTGAGTTCAAGGGATAATACATGGGTTCCAAAGAAGCGAAAGCTTGGGGGGTCGAGCTCGACATAAAAATTGTTAGGTAAAAGAAGGTAACACAAAAAAAAGCGCCTGTTAATCATATTTATTTATACTTGAACGATTATTCAAACAAGAATAGTTTAAAAATATTTCCGCATGGCAACCAACATTAACTGGTTGTTAATGTTTTAAAAACAATTGCCAGCATGAACTTAGTTTAAGGAGCAACGGCGCACATAGACCTTATTTGTTCCAGCTATACTCCGCTGCGAGAACTGGTATGAATTGCCCTATATTATTCATGAGCATAGGTTAAGGAAGATTTAGGAAGGTTTAGGCCATCAAAAAACTTGAGAATATCTGAAAAAAAGATGCAAGATCTTGAACTAAATCAATGCAAAAGCATAGCCATGGCATGATTAGCACAATAGGCAGGTTGCCTATTAACTATAGCTCCCAATCATTATTAGGCTTAGCTGCTTTAACAACTACAGATTTTTGTGAACCTAGACTAATAGGTCATCATTTTTACTGCCGATAGGCATAACTCAGATTTTAGTATACAGTTATAATAATCATAAAAAATAAATCATCGAGTATTAATTCTTGTGCATCCCGTTTTAACGACCATTATTCAGCGCTTGGGGTTAGGGCTTCTCACCCTATTTGTAGTGACCGTTATCATTTTCAGTTCTATCGAGTTTTTACCCGGTGACTTTGGTGAAGCTGTATTGGGACAAGCCGCGCTGCCAGAGACAGTTGAGGCTTTTCGACGAGAACTTGGCTTAGACAGGCCGCCTGTAGAACGTTACTTTATGTGGGCTGGTAATGTGCTAACTGGCGATTTGGGTAATTCTTTTTCAGGACGCAATGCTTCGGGTGTAGACCGTTCAAGAGATGTTTGGAACCTCATTCAACCTCGCTTAGCCAATACCTTATTTTTAGCTTCCATGGCAGCACTTGTCGCGGTTCCATTATCCTTGGCCTTAGGTATTACTGCTGCACTCTACCGCAATTCGATTTACGATCGAGTCGTTAATGCAACGACTCTCACGACTATTTCTTTCCCAGAGTTTTTTGTGGGTTATATTTTAATTTTAATTTTTGCAACTTACTTTAAAGTATTCCCCTCCCTAGCTAACATTTCTGACTCCACGCCTTTGTTAGAAAAAATTTACCGGTCCACCTTACCCGCCTTAGCCCTCACTTTGGTGATCGTTGCGCACATGATGCGCATGACGCGAGCTGCCATCATTAACCTATTAGCCAGCCCATACATAGAAATGGCGCAGCTCAAGGGCGCATCCAAAGCCAAGGTCATATTGCACCACGCCCTACCCAACGCATGGGCGCCCATCGTTAACGTGATTGCCTTTAACCTTGCTTATTTAGTGGTTGGTGTGGTCGTGGTAGAGGTGGTCTTTGTTTATCCTGGGTTGGGCCAACTCATGGTAGATGCAGTTTCAAGCCGAGATATTCCTGTTGTGCAGGCTTGTGCGTTGATCTTTGCAGGCACCTATATTTTACTCAACTTATTTGCTGATGTTATTTCCATTATCACTAACCCAAGGCTGTTGCATCCACGATGAATACACCAAACACCACTGATGGGAGTTATTCTGCGGCTGACGAAGTGACCTTAGTCAAAGCAAGAAGAAGCGTATTACAGAATATATGGCGTACTCTAAAAACGGCACCACCCACCGCTTGGTTTGGCATGGTCGTGATCACTTTGTATTTAATCGTGGCTTTGTTTGCGCACTTGCTCGCTCCCCATGGGCAGGCGCAAGTCTTTCCCATGGCTTATGCACCGTGGAGCGAAGAGTTTAGATTAGGCACAGATGCCTTGGGCCGTGATGTATTTAGTCGTCTTATTTATGGAGCACGAAACACCATCGGCATCGCTGTGGCCACAACTCTATTGGCTTTTTTGATTGGCGGTAGTTTAGGCTTAATAGCCGCCATAAGTCGAAATTGGCTAGACCAAGTATTAAGCCGCTTTGTCGATGTACTGATGGCTATTCCAAGTCTCATTTTTGCGCTAATGCTACTTTCAATTTTTGGCTCTAGCGCAATTAACTTAATATTTATTATTGCTGTACTGGATGCCACGCGGGTGTTTCGTCTCACTAGGGCAGTCGCTCTTAACGTAGTAGTAATGGATTATGTAGAAGCCGCTAAACTGCGTGGTGAAGGCTTAGGCTGGATCATGCGCCGAGAAATTCTACCCAATATTATGCCGCCTTTGGTGGCTGAGTTTGGTTTACGCTTTTGTTTTGTGTTTTTAACCATTGCGGCCCTGTCTTTTTTAGGTGTGGGTATTCAGCCACCCACCGCAGACTGGGGTTCCATGGTACGGGAGAATGCAGGGCTCATTCAATTTGCCGAATACGATTTAACGGCCGCCTTAACTCCCATGATTCCAGCGGCTGCTATTGCTTTGTTGACGGTCGCAGTTAATTTTGTCGTGGATTGGTTTTTACATCAAACAAGTGGACTTCGCGATGAGCACTAATGACGTTTTACTCACCATGCGTGATGTGCGTATCGATGGCTTCAGTGATGATCGCTGGCACCACATCATCAAGGGTGTTGATGTGACCTTAAAGCGAGGAGAGATCCTTGGCTTTATTGGCGAATCTGGTGCGGGCAAGTCAACGCTTGGTCTGGCAGCCATGGGTTTTGTCCGTCCTGGCTGCAAGTTTGTGGGGGGCAGTATAGAGTTTGATGGCATGGACCTATTAAACCTCAGCAGCGCAGAGCTTAGACGTTTGCACGGCTCACGCATTGCTTATGTGGCTCAATCAGCCGCAGCCTCCTTTAACCCAGCCCACCGCCTGCTCGATCAAACCATAGAATCAACCGTCGCTCATGGTATTGCAGATCTTGAAACGGCGAAACAAGATGCCATTGAATTATATCGGGACCTGCAACTGCCAGACCCTGAAAATATTGGTCAACGTTACCCTCATCAAGTTTCAGGGGGCCAATTACAGCGAGTCATGACGGCTATGGCGATGTCATCTCGACCTGATCTCATCATCTTTGATGAGCCAACGACGGCCCTAGATGTGACCACGCAAGTGGAAGTACTCACATCCATGCGCACGATTGTTGAAAAGTACAACACAGCGGCCATATACATTACCCACGATTTGGCAGTGGTTGCACAAATGGCTGATAATATAAAGGTCTTACGTTATGGTGAAACCGTTGAGGATGCACCCACAAGGGAAATGATATCCAGTCCTAAAGCGGCCTACACACAATCTCTTTGGGCGGTGCGTGCCTTGGAAAAACCACCACAGCCATCCATTGATACTATTCTTGAAATCAACCAAGTACATGCAAGCTATGGCAAGAGCGTTAAAGTACTCGATAACATCAGTATCAAAGTTCCTCGAGGGCAAACCTTAGCTGTGGTAGGTGAGTCAGGTTCGGGGAAGTCAACTGCTGCAAGGGTGATCACGGGTTTATTGCCGCCTTTGGAAGGTCAGATTATATTTAATGGCGAAAGGTTACCTGCAGCCTTAAAAAATCGCTCGAAAAAGCAATTGCAAGCCGTTCAAATGATTTACCAAATGGCAGATACCGCTATGAATCCTAGACATACGATCAGGGATATTATTGGTAGGCCATTAAATTTTTACTTGGGTTTAGTGGGCGCAGTTCAAGACCAGAGAATAATGGAGTTATTACGCCTCATTGAATTAGATGAGAGCTTCTTGGATCGCTACCCAGATGAATTATCTGGTGGCCAAAAACAACGTATCTGTATAGCCCGTGCCTTAGCAGCAGAGCCTGAACTGATCATATGTGATGAGGTCACATCAGCTCTTGATCAGATTGTACAAGAAGGTATTTTAAAGCTCCTTTTGCGGTTGCAAAAAGAGCTCGGTATTACCTATATTTTCATTACCCATGACATTGCTACGGTGCGCGCTATCGCTGATCAGGTGGTGGTGATGTTCCAAGGTAAAGTGGTAGAACAAGGGGGTAAAGAAGAAATATTTACCGCACCCTATCCCGCTTACACTGAGCTGTTATTGTCATCGGTACCCGAAATGGACCCAGACTGGCTGACCCAACTTCAGCAACAACGCGCTGAGGCCGAAGCCTAAAACTTCACCTCAATTTAGTTCTAAAACCGATCCCCAGAGTAGCTGACCTTGTAGTCCGAGAGCGCCAGCCATTCGGGCTCCAACTCGATACCCCAACCCGGTTTATGAGGCATCATGAGCCTGCCCTGTTGTATATCAAAATTAGGCTTAAATACATGAGCTTGCCATGGATAGTAATCTAAACCCTCGATCGAAAACTCAAGGTATTTGCCGGCATTTGGTATGGCGCCCATAATGTGAGCTGAAAATAGGGTTACCAAAGATAAATTTGCACAGTGCAGAGTGACGGGCAGATTGGCTTTTTTAGCCATGTCTGCCACCTCAAGAGTGCGCGTAACGCCACCCATGTAACACACATCAGGTTGCACAATATTAACCACCTTGGTGTTCACCATATGCTGCCAAATACGCATGTCATGATCTTGCTCGCCACCACTCACATCAATGTCTAAAGCCTCTGTAACCTGCCTCGTCCAATCAGGTTGCCAATAGGGACATGGCTCTTCAAAGTGACTCACACCATAGTCTTGCAACATATGCCCCACTTCAATCGCCTTGGCTGGAGTATAGGCACTATTGGCATCGACCAAAAGAGTGACCTCGTCACCTAGCACTTGCCTCACACGTTTGACAATGGCTTCAGTTCGTCCTTCCCACTGATCAATATCATGCCCACATTCTTTGCCTACACGAAACTTAAAAGACTGATAACCATACTCTTCTTTAAGGGCTAAAAAGCGATCGGCCTCTGCCTCTGGGGTAATTTCACGCTGCATGCTAGAGGCATAAACCGGCACTGAGTTAGTGTGTCCTCCCAAAAGTTGGCACACACTTTTACCCTCTTGCTTAGCATGCATGTCCCATAAAGCCGTGTCTAAACCACACAAAGCTCGGTACAAATAGGTACCCGGGAATTTGTGTTCACGTTCTAAGACACGAACCTTTAAGGCATCAATATCACTGGCATCCAAACCCAACACGTGAGGAGCGACTTGTTTGTGCACGACCTGAGCAGTAATGTCTGCATTGTAGGTGCACGTTTGACCCCAACCTTCTTCACCCGTATCGGTGCGCAAGCGCAGCAAACCTATATATTCATTAGTAAATGTTTCAATACTGATAATTTTCATTTAAGCCAACCCATGTTCAGATAAAATCAAATCAGCAGCTTTCTCAGCCACCATAATAGTGGCTGCATTAATGTTGCCACAGACAAGGTTGGGGAATATGGATGCATCCACAACTCGTATACCTTCTAAACCATGCACTTTTAGGCGACTGTCTACCACATTTTTTGTGGGGTCAGGCCCCATGCGGCAGGTACCACACGGATGGTAGACTGTATCTGCATTATTACGAATATCCTCAATCAGTTGGGCATCAGTGAGACAGTCAGTCCCTGGACGCATCTCGTCAATCGTTATGGCTTGTAAATGTGGGGTTTGTGCCAACTCTCGCACAAGTTTAACCCCCTCGAGCAGATCCTGAATTTCCCTATCGTGGGCTAAATAATTAGGTTCAATTTTGGGCGCCACCCTAGGGTCGCCTGAGGTGATATTAATTTGACCTTCAGATTCAACATGGCAGTTTGAAATCCCCATTAAATAAGCTGGAAATGGATCTGGACTCATCATTGGCCTTTTACCTGCAGGGGCCTTGGTGTAACTCAATGGGGTGAAATACAGCTGGATATTAGGTCGGTCTAAACCCGCTCGTGTATGCACAAAACCACCCGCTTGATTAACGCTTAGACTCAAAGGCCCAGTGCGCGTTAGCAAGTAGCGAAGGCCTTGCCAAAGCTTTCCCCACCATGGCCTGAGTTGTTGGTTTAAGGTTGGCTGGTTAGCCCGATAAAAATAACTGTGGCCAATATGATCTTGCAGATGCTGACCTACAGCAGGGCTTTCATACACTTGTTCAACCCCAGCCTGTTGCAACACTTTGCGTGGGCCTATGCCCGACAATTGCAGGAGTTGTGGCGAATTAACGGCGCCCGCACTAAGGCAGATTTGTTGAGCCCCATAAGCACAATGAGAGACACCATTATGCTCATATTCCACCGCCACTGCCCGCTGATCTTCAAACACAATGCGCTGCACTAGAGCCTCACACACCACGGTTAAATTAGATCGTTTGCGAGCTGGTTTTAAATAGGCACGAGCCGCAGACATGCGCCGACCTTTATGGGTTGTGAGCTGATAATAACCCACCCCCTCCTGCTGGGCCCCATTCATGTCAGCGTTGTACTTGAAACCAAGAGACTCACCTGCTGCCAAAAAATGTTTACATAAAGGGTGTAATTTTGCTGACACATCACTCACATTTAACGGCCCACTGCCTCCTCTAAAGTTGTCTGCTCCGCGCTGCCATGACTCCATGCGTTTAAAATAAGGTAGCACATCATCGTAACTCCATCCAGGATTGCCCGCTTGTTCCCAATCGTTAAAGTCTTGCTTGTGGCCTCGCACATAAACCATGGCATTGATAGAACTGGAGCCTCCCAAGGTCTTGCCTCGAGGCCAGTAGCTAATGCGTTCATTAAGCCCACTGCAAGGCTGACTGTTATACATCCAATTCACTTTTGGTTGATAGAATGTCTTACCATAGCCAATGGGCATTTGAACAAAAAATCGTTTATCGCTGGGGCCTGCTTCTAACAAGAGCACAGAATGGTTCACATTCTCGCTTAAGCGATTGGCAAGTACACAACCTGCGGAACCCGCACCAATAATAATGTAATCAAACTGATTCATGATAAGCCTCGTCCAAGAGCTGTTACAGTGGCGCAGATATGTTGAAAGTTAGCCCCTGCCTTATCACTCATGTGACGCGCTCTTAAATAGCCATGCACCAAACCATCACCGACCTGGGTATGATTTTTTACTGCAACACCCACTGTTTTTAGGGCTTGGGCATATAACTCACAATCATCAAATAATGGGTCAATTTGAGCTGGGAATAAATGACTCGGTGGCAGTCCCTCAAAACTCTGGGTATGCATAGGGCAGTAGAGCGGATCTTGGATGGGTGCAATGGCTTCACTGCCACCCACTCTAATGTTATGATAGAAGGTCATTTCCTCTTTTGTCAGCAAGGGCGCATGGGCATGTTCATGCATCGATGACGTCGATGCATCATTTGCCAAGGCTGGATAAATGAGTACTTGGCCTAATAATTGTGTACCAGTATAGCTAGAGCGCGCATTAGCCACACAGGCAGCCAGTGTGGCTCCTGCACTATCACCCACCAAAATAATAGCCTTACCTAGGTGGATTAAGTGATCCACTAGGGCCAAACAGTCGTTAATGTCACAGGGGTATTGATGTTCTGGTGCTAAACGGTAGGCTACAGACACAAGATTAAAGCCACAAATATTGGCCATCTCTGCGCACAAGTCATCGTGACTGTCTAAATCACCTACGACAAACCCTCCCCCATGTAAGTAGACCACTTGCACAGGATAACTGAGCATCTTAGGGCTGCTAATACCCTGCGGTCGATAGTGACGTATGGGGATTAAATGACCGTCTGGGCCTTTGACCAGCTCATCTTTAATTTGCACTCTAGTTGGCTTGGGAGCAGAGAATGACCGATACATGTCACGATAACACTGCCTTTGCTGGATGACGTCAGTAACCGCCCCATGAACGGGGTAGTGCTGCAGCGTTTGTGCAATAAAAGCCTGCATTTGAGGGTCTAGTAGGGTCATGAAAAGCCCCGTGATATAGATTCTTGCCACGTTTTGAGGTGCACTTGCTGACCATTTTCTAACGCTTCTAATCGAGCATCGAGATAATAGTGAGTGGCGTCACACGTGACCTTTAAACTGCTATAGACGTCGATCTCCCAACCAGACCTAGATTGGCGCGAATGCCACTGACATAGACTCGTTGCTGAATGTGGGTCATGGGGTAATACTGCATGCTCTTCATGACATATTTCACCCACAGTTAGGCCGTGGTCATCAAAGGTAAACTCACCAAAGTCATCATCAATGATGGTGGTGTGTAAACCATTGGCTGCATTTATTTGGGTGCTACGTGTATGCTTTTCAGGCCTTATATGGGTCATGGCCTTAACTGGACAAACATAACCATGACCTAAATCACGGCTTAATCGTCCGCTCCGGTCATGGCATGGAATACTCAAATGAGCAGTGCTTAGGTCTAAGCTTAGGTTTGCTTTTTGTGCCGCTGGCCATAGCAGGGGGAAGTACGCTGTGGAGACAGCCAAACGTAATTTGTGGCCTTGAGGAATTTCATAGCCTATGTCGTCCAACTTTATAGTGATCTCCATAGACTGCCCTGCAACCACGGGTTGTGGATTATCTAAGCCTTGACGCATGGCCAAATTGAGCATGCCATAAGTGATACGAGTACTACTACCGTCAGGTGCCACATCACACAGTCGCAAAATCATTTGACCACAAGCTTGGTCACTCGTAACCCGAGCTCTAAACACAGCACCACCTAAAATAGAGACCGCCTGCGCCATAGGTTGCGTATCAAAACAGAGGCTATTAGCATCGTCTTGACGTTGTTCTGTGGGGAAATCCGGCCCACACCAAATGACACAAAATTCACCACCCGCAGCACCCGTAGTGAGAGGACTATTAACACTCTGCTGCCCACCACCAACAGTTTCGACTAATTGGCCTGATTTACTTGGTTGTAAATTAATGCTGTGTGTTTGTATGGGCCACTGATCACCTTCTACCCACAACCCAGGGCGTTCATCATATGCCGCTTGAGGCGGCACACCGTCTTGAATATAAGCAGCAATGGTAGGCTCTGTCATAATGCCGTTATCAATGCCTTTTAGCCAATAGTCCCACCAACGCTTAGCTTCACCAAGAAAGTCCATTTCTGGTTTAGGCGATGCATAGTTGGGGTATTTGTGGGCCCAAGGCCCAATAAGGGCTTTTTTAGCACAAGACAAACCTTGCATCATGCGCGGAATCGTTTCTGAGTAGGCATCACCCCAACCCCCAACACAGTATACGGCAGCCTTAATTGCACTATAATCTTCATTAATAGAGCCGTGTCTCCAGTAATCATCTTTGTAGCTGTGTTCGAGCCACTGCTTAGCCAAAAAGGGCATACTCTCCAAGCGCTGCAGCCATTGCGTGCGCCATGTGTCTGGTAATAACAGGGGGTCTGGCGCCTTAGACATATAACAGGTCATGGTTGAAGCCCAACTGAAGTTTTCTAACAACAAAGCACCTCCTCGATAATGTATATCATCGGCATAGCGGTCATCGGTAGAACAAACAGTAACGATGGCTTTTAGGGCTGCAGGTGCCATGGCAGCCACTTGAAGACTATTAAAACCACCCCAAGATTTACCCATCATACCGACTTTGCCTGAACACCAAGCCTGCTCAGCCAACCACGCAATCACCTCTACTGCGTCATCAAGCTCCTGCTGCAAATATTCATCCAGCATGAGTCCTGTAGACTCACCACACCCCCGCATATCAACACGAATACAGGCATAACCGAAGCCTGCCCAATAGGGATGCATTTGTTCATCACGAATCGCCGTCCCATCACGCTTTCTATAGGGAATGTATTCTAAAATACTGGGCACTGGATCAGACGCGGCATTAATGGGCAACCAAGCCCTTGCTGCTAGTTGTGTACCGTCTTTAAGAGGGATTATAAAATGTGTCCACTCTCCAACAGTGTGGGTAAAATTAAGATTGTTCATCATCTGTTATTACTCCCAAAATTAGCGCTTAGTCATGGCCTTTCATGGCGGCCTCTATGGGCTAACATACCATTGGATTATTCCACAGGGAAAGTGATTTTTGTCTAAATTGTATCGAACGATCATGGTAAACTATCAAGGGAGAATTTTACTTGGAGTGTGCCAAGATTTTAAAGCCCGATGGCGCTTTAAGGCTGCCATTGAATGCAGGTGGTTGAGTGACAAATATCACGTTAACGAGATTTTTTAGCAGCAGCAAGGCAACAGTATTATGAAACTTTTTCTTAACTCACCCCTCATTGGCCTATTATTGATCAGTGGCCTTGGGATTAATCTTAGCTGGTTATTTTTGCTACCTTTGAGCTGGAATGGCGCATTCACTCTCATAATGACCAGTTATATTCTTAAACTAAGTCTTAATCGACATGCGGTAAAACGAAACATTGGATATGATTTAGGCCTTATGGGCGGCTCTTGCCTTGCCTTTTTAGGGCTTAAATTTGGTCTTACTCATGGCTTAGACCTGCCACCCTTGGCAGCCACAGTGACGGCTCATCTGTGGACTTGGGTTGCCTTAACCCTGTTATTTAATAAAATGGTGCCTGCTAGCATTCGACCTGAATTCGCCTTAGGTCACAAACCTACCTAAGGTTGCTACGAACTCCACATGTGCTCACTAAAATGACGACGGCAAAGAGATTGATATTGATCGTTACCACCAATCACTACCTGGTCACCGTCTTTGATGACCATACCATCACCATCCATGCGCACCACCATGGTCGCTTTGCGGCCACAATAGCAAACTGTTTTCAACTCCACCAACTTGTCTGCCCAAGCTAACAAATATTGACTACCTGGAAATAGCTCGCCTCTAAAGTCTGTGCGAATGCCATAGCACAATATAGGAATATTAAGTTGGTCTACCACTAAAGTGAGTTGCTTAACTTGCTCGCGACTTAAAAACTGACTTTCATCTATAAGGATGCAATCCAGCGGTTTTTTAAGATTTTCAATTTTTAAGATGCTATATAAATCGTCTTTGGCATTGAATAGTTGGGCTTCGGCAGCTAAACCAATGCGAGAGGTCACTTTGCCAAGGCCATAACGATCATCTAAAGCAGCAGACATGATAAACGGACGCATATCACGTTCTTCATAATTATAAGCTGACTGCAATAAAGCGGTAGACTTACCGGCATTCATGGAAGAGTAATAAAAGTAAAGCTGGGCCACAGTAACAAGCCTTTCACTGGTAAGGGCGCATTAACCCTTGTAGGAATAATTGGTCGGGATGGCAGGATTTTAATAATCCATTGATCCCACTAATAAATATGAAATTATAATTAATTAAATCTGATAGTGCCAATAAAGTAATAGGAATGATTAAGGTCTATATTAAACTTAAAATTATCGTCAAAGACGCTTCGCAACACGGCACTTTCAGCTGGACAAGTTTAACAATATAAGCCTTACACAGAGTCTACCAGACTATCTGTAAGACCCCTTAATTAAGTTACTTTGTCTATGACGTTACTTTGCGCAAGGCCAGTGTTACTAGGTATTAATGAGTAAAACCAGCTTGAGTTTACTAAACCTTGAGCAGAAAGGGATTAATATCCACTTCTGTCTTTTTGTTGACTATAAGATCTGCAACTATTTTCCCAGTACCACAGGCCATGGTCCATCCCAAGTTCCCATGGCCTACATTGAGATACAAATTTTGTATAGGAGAAGGGCCCAGTATGGGCAGTGATGACGGAGTCATGGGCCTTAAGCCCGCCCAATATTTAGCAGCGCTGTAATTAGCCGCATCTGGAAGTATTTCTTTAGCGAGGTTCAAAATCCTTTGAAAATCTTGGGATTGATGACTTGTATTGAACCCATCAAAAACTGCCGATGAGGATATGCGAAGGCGATCTCCAAAAATTGATAATGCAACTAGTTTATCTGTATCATCAAACCCCGACATTGGCTTACTTTCTGTATTGATTAAAGGCGCTGTTATAGAAAATCCTTTTATTGGATAGATTGGCAATTTGATATCAAGTTGTTTTGCTAAAATACTGCTGTGAGCACCAGCAGCCAAGACATATGCGTCTGCTTTAAACTCTCCTTTAGAAGTTAAAACACGTGAAATTTTATTATTCTTCTGTAAAAATTTTTCAACAGAAGCACCCCATTCAAGTCGACATTTTGAGTTTTCTACGCACCACTTGCCTAGTTCTATAGAAAACTTGGCGGAATCGCCTGTTTTACAATTGGGAGAGAAAACAGCACCTGCATATGTTTCGCTATTAGGTTGAAGTAAAGGAAGTTTCTCATGCAAGCCATCTCGATCAAGTAATTCTAACTTAAGTCCCCTATCTTCCAAAAAATTAAAATGACTTCTCAATTTTTTTAAATCACTTGGATTTCTGCTTGCGTAAGCAATGCCCTGATCACTAACATCAAAGTTGATGTTAGTAGTCAGGCGTAAATCTGCCAACATATCTATGGAATATTGCGCCAATCGAAATTTAAAATCAGAATTTTGAACCCATTTACTGCTTCGGCACTGAGATAGAAAAGATGCTGTCCAACGCCATAGTGCAGGATCCATATGCAACTTATACTGAATCCCTAACTGTGAATTTAATAATGATTTAGTCGCTAATTTTAAAGCAGAGGGTGACGCCCAGGCAAATGCATCACTGGGTGCTAGGAGACCCGCATTTCCACCTGTCGCTCCAAAATCCACATCCTTTTCTTGTGCCTCTAAAACGGTGACATTCAACCCTTTTTGAGAAAGGTAATAAGCAGTCGTCACACCGACAACACCGCCTCCAATCACTAATACGTTCATAGTATTACTCTAAAAATAAATTCGTTAAGTAATTGCAAAAATGATATAAAAAGACAACAAAATTTTTTATATAAAGAGCTTAGCTTAGTTACCAAAAAATTAAAAGAAGAGCTAATAATGACTTTTAAAATACTTAGCGCAGAGTTTTCTCATGAAACAAATACATTTAATGTTTGTCCAACGACGTTGGCTGATTTTGCTAATGATCTATTACTCGACGGTGCCCAGGCGATAGCACAAAGAGGAAGCAATAATACTCAATTGGCAGGATTATTGGATGTTGGTGCCGAACACAATTGGCAAATAGAGCACTGTTTTAGTGCCTCAGCTGGACCAGGAGGTAAAGTAACAAAAAATGCTTTTGATGAAATATTAAAACCTCTGGAGCACCGCTTTTTTGAGCATTGGGATGGTATTTTTTTGATGTTGCACGGTGCTATGGTGACTGATTTTTGTGATGATGGAGAGGGGGAAATACTGCTTAGGGTACGTGCTGCTTTAGGTCCAGATATTCCAATTGCTGTCACCTTAGATCCCCATGCCAATGTAACTCCAAAAATGTGTCAATTAGCACAAATTTTAGTTTCCTATAATACCTATCCCCACATAGATATGCGTGAGACAGGACGCAGTACTGCGCAAGTTTTACAGCGCACGTTACTCAAAGAAATTCAGCCACAGACACTTCGGGCTCACAGACCAATGCTAGAAGAGGTTAATGGTGGCAGAACTGATTTGGGGCCGATGATCGAACGACATAAATTGGCAAGGGAATATGAACAGCACCCAGATGTCTATGCAGTGAGTATCAATGGTGGTTTTGCCAGTGCTGATATCAGCGAGTTAGGCCCTACAGTATTAATATGTTGCTCTGGAGACCCTACTAATCACCTGGAGCAGGCAGAAAATATAGTGGAAGATATTTGGACCAAACGGGATCAAGTAATGAATGTTTATTACAGCTGCACTGAAGTTGCAGATATAGCTAGTAAGTGGCCAGGACTAAAAAAAGAAGGCCCTCTGGTTATCGCTGATTACGCAGATAACCCAGGTGCAGGGGCTTATGGTGACAGTACTGCACTACTAAAATCGCTTTTAGATAACCATATTGAAAATGCCTGCTTTGGACCATTATTTGACCCAAAAGCTGTTTTAAAGCTAAAAAGTCATAAGTTAGGGACTCAAGTACGTATTAGTATCGGAGGAAAAGTAGACCCCGAAATGGGGGGTGGCCCACTGCTAGTTTTGGCACAGGTTATTTGGCAAGGGAGTGGTTTAGTGGCGGGAACAGGCCCAATGCTAGGTGGTTTACAAAAAAACTTCGGGGAATGCATCGTATTACAAATCCAAGGCATTGAAGTACTTTTAGTAAGTATTGCTCACCAGATTTTAGACCTTAATCAATTTCAAACATTTGGTATCGATCCTCGCGAAAAATCTGTGGTTGCATTAAAATCGATGCAGCATTTTCGAGCGGCGTTCGAACCTATAGCTGGAGAAGTCATCGTTTGTGATAGCGGTGCACTGTGTACTATAAATTATAAAGCCTTGAATTATCACAGGGTACCTAGGCCCATCCATCCCTTAGACTGATCTCAACATCATCTAGTGGATAGTAAAGAGATATAAATACCTTTTAACTCACAAAAATGTTAATCATGGGGCCTAATCAAAGAGGCACGTTATGTTCACACAAGATTTCAAAGCCCAGCCTTATTGGTGGGATCGCAGCGCACCACCCACAGAGCAAACCACAGAACTTCCTAAAAAGGTTGATGTGCTGATCATTGGTGCAGGCTATACGGGGCTTCATGCGGCCATCCAGACAGCTCGAGGGTCAAGGCACACGTTAGTCATTGATGCCGAACACGCTGGCTGGGGTTGCAGTACAAGAAATGGTGGCCAAGTCAGCAATAGCATCAAACCGAGTTTTTCTGAACTTGAAAAAACACACGGCAAAGACATGGCTTTTGCCATTCATAAAGAAGGTGAAGCATCATTAAAGTTTTCTGGGGATTTTATTAGAGAAGAGAACCTTGACTGCAGTTATGCTGAGGTAGGGTGCTTTCATGCCGCACATAACAGTGCGCAATATGAAAAACTTGCAAGGGCGCTTGATTATCAAGTTCCTGGACTTGAGCATGACGCCTATATGATTTCAAGATCAGAGCAGCGCTTCGAATTAGGCACAGATACCTATTTTGGTGGGGCGATATTCCCTCAGCATGCTTCAGTCGATCCTGCTGCCTATCATAAAGGCTTATTAGGTAAAGCGCGTGATGCTGGAGCAACCATTATTTCTTATTGCGCGGCTGAAAATATCAATCGGGATAAAGGTGGTTTTAGCGTAAAAACCTCAAAAGGTGTTGTGCAAGCCGAAAAGGTGATTATTGCGACCAACGGTTATACAGGGTCCTTAACCCCACGCTTGCAACGTAGGGTTATTCCTATTGGCAGCTATGTGATTGCCACAGAGCCAGTTGGGAAAGAACTGATGGATGAGCTAATGCCAAAAGATCGCATCGTTAGTGACACCCGCAAGGTGGTGTATTATTACCGTCCAAGCCCTGACAGAAGTTGCATTATATTTGGTGGACGCGTGTCTCTTAGAGAAAGTAATCCTCGTATCAGTGCCCCCAAGCTCCATCAATCCCTGACGCAAATTTTCCCAGAATTAGAACAAACAAAAATAAGTCATTCTTGGATGGGCTTTGTAGCCTTTACCTTTGACTCCCTCATGCATGTAGGAGCAGAAGACGGCCTGCACTATGCCATGGGCTACTGTGGCTCAGGCGTAGGCATGGCTGGGTATCTTGGGATGAGAATGGGACAACAGGTGCTAGGGCTGGAGCAAGGCCAGACCCCTTTTAATGACATTAAATTTCAGACGCGTCCCCTCTACACAGGAAAGCCATGGTTTCTTGCACCATCGCTTATGTATTACCGATTCATGGACAGCTTGAACATTTAGCTAAAAATCAGGTTCCAAGGCGCAAACCGCGATAAGACAACCGTTTTTGGTGGATGAATTGTGCACGGTGCCATCGCGCAACCACACTAGATCACCAGGGCCATAATCGACACCATCATGGTCTCTTAAGTCTCCTTGAATAATCAAGAATTCCTCGTCACCTTTGTGTTTATGGGGCACCGTTGCAGCTCCTGGAGCCATTTTATAAATATAAAAACCACTGCCTAAAGGTTTATCAGCATTAAGTTGCAGCACTTCGCCGTCTGGTTTACCGTTTGATTGAATGGGAGTAAACACGCTTTCAAAAATATTCACCACGCGTCGATCTGTTTTAGGGATGGGTTTCATCGTGTATTCCTTGAGGCATGACTGTGCTTAATAAATTATGTTTTGAGGCTCGGCATTTCGCGCTTGAATAGCCCTTGTTGTACCCTTTCAGGATCAGCTTCAAACTCCTGTGCGCCTTGGTGGCCAGAGAATACAGCGTCAGCAATCAAACCTGGCGCCAGCGCATCACCAATTAAGGTGACTGACATAGGTATTGGCGTAGGCAAGGAGGTGCCATTATCTTCTTGCAACTGCTGTAATTGTTCATACAAAGGTGAGGCTGATTCGCGTTCTGTGACTAATACTAAACTGGCGCAGGCAAGCCATTGATCTTCACCACCATATTCACATTTCAAGTCAACACCAACATGACCAGACTTTTGACTAAGGTTAGCAATGATCTTGTTGGTGTAGATGCCTACACCTTGAGCGACCAAGCCCCGTTGTACTTGTTTTTGTTCAAGCGTAAGTTCTGTAAAAGGTGATACGATACTGGCACTAGTGACGAAAATAACGTCATGTCCTAAGTCACTCAAATGATCGGCCACCACGCTGCCCAAGTAACCTTGTTCATCGTCATAGATCACTATTGGACCAGGGCCTAGGGAGGCACCACTCATAATGTCATCAGGGGTATAGATGGCGACTTGGTCTAAGCCAAGGATCGGCGTGCGGGAAGAACGGCCAATGCCGTCTTTTCTCCAGAGAGCGCCAGTAGCAACAAACACGTGTTCAATACCTAGTTCCAATACTTGTTGCACGTCTAAGGCACTGTCGAGGTAAATATTAACATTGTCCATCTGTTGTAACTGATAGATGCGGTAATCACTTACACGGCGCCATATCGCCAACCCTTTTAAATTAGACTCAGATATTACGCGGCCCCCTAATTGCTTACTCGCTTCACTGAGAACCACCTCATAACCACGGTTGGCCAATTGTAAAGCACACTCTAAACCCGCAGGCCCAGCACCCACAACTAATACAGATTGTGGGGTTTTAGCAGCCGCAATTTTTTCTGGATGCCAGCCACGACGCCACTCTTCACCCATCGTCGGATTTTGTGTACAACGAATGGGCACACCTAGGTTATCGCAAGACACACACACATTGCAGCCAATACATTCCCGAATTTCTTCGATCCTTTGTTGTTGGATTTTATTGGGTAAAAAGGGGTCTGCGATGGACGGCCTTGCCGCCCCAATAAAATCAAGCACGCCTTGTTTAATTAACGACACCATCATGTCAGGTGAGGTGAGCCGACCCACCCCCACCACCGGTTTATTGGTCACTTGTTTTACAAACTTTGTGTATTCGGTTTGGTAGCCTGAATCGGGTTGAAAACGTGAGGTGGCCGAGTCATTGCCCCAACCTGACACATTCACGTCCCACAGATCTGGGATATCTGCCAGCATTTCCACAACTGCTCTGCCTTCTTCATGCGCTTGCATACCATCACTACCAAGCATTTGGTCTACAGCAAAACGAAATGCGACAGCACAGCTGTCACCTATGGCTTCTTGCGTGTCCTGTAGCAGTTCTTTGGTGAGTCTTAACCGGTTTTCCAAACTACCACCGTATTCGTCTATTCTTTGATTATATTCAGGTAATAAAAAATGGTGTGGCAAAGACATTTCGTGCCCAGCATAGACATAAACGATGTCAAAACCAGCTTGCTTGGCGCGTATAGCCGCGGCTTTATGCCAACGACGAAACTCTCGAATATCAGCTTTATCCATGGCCCGCGCTTGTTTTGGATAAATAATGTCCAAAGAACGGCTACTGGGGGCCAATGCTGGGGTGCGAGAATATAAGTTAGAAGAGTGGTGACCGTTATGCACTAATTCAATGGCTGCCAAAGCGCCATGCTCATGCACGCTTTGAGTCATTAATTGCAGTGCTGGGATATCACGCTCGTCCCAGAGACGCTGTTCTACAGCAGGCGACAAATCAGAACTGGGATGGATCTCTGTTTCTTCAGTACTTACCACAGCCCATCCACCTTGGGCTTTCATACCCCGCATAGCAGCGTGGGCTTGGGGACGCAAGTGTCCCATACCGCAGCAATGAGGCACTTGATAAAAGCGATTTTTAGCCGTTACTGGGCCAATCTTAACGGCTTCAAATAACACATCATAATTAGGCATTTACTTTGCCCCATGGCAATTAATATTGATTACTTTACTTAGTGTTCGCATCACTCTCTAGTAAATGCTTTTGGCGGATCATTAACCAACATGCGAGTAATACGCCAATGCTGACCATCACGATCATAATCGTTGCCAGTGCATTAATATCAGGACGCAAACCTACTTTTACCCGTGAGTAAATGAGCATAGGCAGAGTATTGGACCCAGGCCCAGACACAAAACTGGCAATAATTAAGTCATCAATTGATAGAGTAAATGCCAATAGCCATCCTGCAACCATGCCGGGGGCCAATAGTGGCAGTGTAATGTCAAACATGACTCTTAAAGGCCGAGCACCCAGATCCTGAGCGGCATCCTCTAAATCAGTACCCATGCCAGAGAGTCGTGACTGAATAATAACCGCAACATAGGCCATGGAAAAGGTTATGTGAGCAATGGTGATGGTGGTAAAGCCCCGCTGTGGCCAGCCAAATGCATGACTTAAAGCAATAAACAACAGCAGCAATGACAAACCCGTGATTACTTCAGGCATCACCAACGGTGCCGTAATCAAGCCTGTAAACAGTGTACGCCCTCGAAACCGTCCAAAACGCACCAAGGCAATACCAGCAAGCGTTCCCAGTATCATCGCAAACGTCGCATTAACCAAGGCGATGCGTAAGCTTAAACCCAACGCCGCCCACATCTCTTCACTTTCAAACAATACGGTATACCAACGCGTTGAAAAACCACCCCATACAGGCACAAGCTTTGAATAGTTAAACGAATAAATAATCAGTAAAATCATGGGAATGTAAAGAAATGCTAAACCAAAGCACAGCATCGACAGGACCAATGTTGAGCGGCGTTGCTTCATAGATTACCCCTTTCACGTGCCTGAATCCGCTGATATAGCACCATCGGTAATACCAAAACGATGAGCAACACAATGGCCACAGCAGAGGCTAACGGCCAATCGCTATTGGCGTTAAATTCATCTGACAGAATTCTACCAATCATCAACACATTTCCACCACCCAATAAATCTGGAATAACGAATTCACCCGTCGCTGGGATAAAAACTAACAAGGAACCGGCAATAATACCGGGCAAGGTTAACGGCAGAGTTACCGTAAGAAATGCGATGGTAGGTTTAGCACCCAAATCTGCGGCCGCCTCGTCGAGGGCTACATCAAGCTTTTCCATATTCGCATACAAAGGTAAGATCATAAATGGTAGGTAGGAATACACAATACCAATATAAACTGCCAATTCTGAATAGAGCATCCGAATCGGTTCATCAATGACGCCCAGCCAAATCAGGAGGCTATTAATTGTCCCTTGATCTGCTAGCAAACCCATCCAGGCATAGACTCGCAAAAGAAATGACGTCCAAAATGGTAAAATGACCAACATTAACAAGATATTTTTGGTGGTCGGGTTAGAACGGGCAATGCCATAAGCCATCGGGTAGCCGATAAGTAAGCAAAACACAGTTGATACAGACGCTATCTTTACCGAATTAATATAGCTATTGAGGTAAAGATCATCTTCCCAAAGATAGCTATAGTTTTCAAAAATCACTCTAATGCTGAGCACACCGTCTTCGGCTCGTTCGTACAACGGTGAGTAAGGTGGGCTTGCGATCAAAGATTCAGCAAGACTGATCTTAATCACAATAATAAATGGTGCCAAAAAAAACAACAGTAGCCAAAAAAAGGGAATACCAACCACAATCACCTTCCAGTGCGACTGCAAGAGGTCAACCAAGCGTAATAGCAATCTGCTGACTAACTGCCCCACCGCATGATTGGCATTATTCGCAGCGCTCATTTCATCAGCACCACGGCGTTGGATTGGTCCCAGTTCATATAAATTTCTTCATCCCAATCTATCGATTGTCGATCACCCTTTGGGCGCTTTTGACTCGGCACGCTCACTTCAATAATTTGATCGTTGCTAATGCGTATTCGATAGGTGGAAGTTTTACCATGGTAGCCAATATCAACGACAACTCCTTTAAGCTGGTTAGTTGTCACATCCAAAGGTGTTTTTGATAGGGTGATTTTTTCTGGGCGCACTGCGATCCAGACTTTTGTCCCCTCGATAATTGAATTAGTGTGTTCAGTATTAAACTCGACACCTAACTCTTTACTGGTAACAACCACATGATCAGGCCCACTTTGGCTCACCCGGCCCTCAAACATATTTGCTGAACCAATGAAGTTGGCTACCAACCGTGATTCAGGGTACTCATAGACTTCTGTCGGGGTGCCAATTTGCTGAAACTTGCCTGCATCCATCATCGCCATGCGGGTCGACAAGGTCATGGCTTCTTCCTGATCATGGGTCACAACGACGAAGGTCACGCCAAGTTGATCTTGAATGTTGATTAACTCAAATTGCGTCTGCTCCCTTAAGCGTTTGTCTAATGCTCCTAAGGGTTCATCGAGTAAAAGTACTTTAGGCCGCTTAACCAGAGCACGAGCAAGGGCAACACGTTGTCGCTGCCCACCCGAAAGTTGATGGGGTTTGCGCTTAATAAAATCTGATAATTCAACCATGCTGAGAATTTCGTCAACACGCCGTGTAATTTCGTCCTTTGGAATTTTATCGCGTTTAAGTCCATAGGCAACATTTTGTTCAACCGTCATATGCGGGAATAGTGCGTAAGATTGAAACATCATATTGATAGGCCGAGCATAGGGAGGCACATCGGTCATATCAACACCGTCAATATAAATAGTGCCACTTGATGGAGGTTCAAATCCGGCCAGCATGCGCAATAAGGTTGTTTTTCCACAACCAGATCCACCTAGTAAGGAAAATAATTCGCCTTTGTAAATATCGAGATCAATATTGTCTACTGCAGTGAATTCGCCGAATTTTTTAGTAACATTGCGAATTTTGATAAATGGCTCAGCGTCACCATCGAGCCAAGGTCTATAAGAATAATTAGTTGGTTGTGACATCGTGAAAATCCAGTGGCTGATATTAATAGGTCACAGGCCTTACAGCTACCGTTCTAGAACGGTAGCTGTAAGGCTTGCGATATTATTGGCCAGATTTAAACTTTGTCCAAGCGCGAGTCCGTGCTTTCTGTATTTTTCTTGGGATCGCTTTATATGTGTACATTTGCGCAACCGATTCGGCAGTGGGGTAAGCTGCTGGGCTCCCTGTCACTGCTGTATCAATCAAGTCAAAGGCACTCTTGTTGCCGCTGGCATACCAAGTGTAATTACTATTAGCTGCCGCTACCTCAGGACGCATCATATAGTTGATGAACAAGTGTGCATTTTCAACATTCTTCGCATCTGATGGAATCACCAGACCATCAATCCACAACATTGCCTTGCCGTTTCCTGGTGGTACGAAAAACTCAAGCTCTACACCAGTGTTTGCTTCTTCGGCACCGGACATGGCTAATAAACCATCTGGTCCCCAGGTCACTGCAATACAAAACTCTTTCAGTGGCATTTGATTGTAGGCGTAATTGTCGAAAGTTTTGACGTAAGGTCGAATGGCAGACAACATTTCTTCAGCAGCGGCATAGTCCGCCTTGTTCGCTGAATAGGGGTCTAGTCCCATATGTGCCAACGCCATGGGCAGGATGTCTGTGGGCGAGTCCAAAAAGGCTACGCCACACTTTCCCAGTTTTTCCATATGAACTGGATCAAAAACCATATCCATTGATCCAATGGGAGCGTCTGGGTAGGTTTCTAGAACCAATGCCTTATTGTAAGTTACACCGTGTGTGCCCCACATATAAGGTGTGAAATAATGATTACCTGGATCTATATTAGAATCCATTTGCTGATCAAGGCTATCCATTATATGTTTGAGATTAGGCAGTTTGGATTTATCAAGCTTTTGCAGAATATTGGCAGGGAGTAACCTTGCAACTGCACTACTTGAGTGACTCACCACATCATAGCCAGAACTGCCAGCGAGCAATTTTGACTGAATGGATTCCTCTGAGTCATAGTTATCATAGGTCACCTTAACGTCAAATTCTTTTTCAAAATTCGCGATAGTGTCCTCAGCAATATACTCTGCCCAGTTAGTTACATTAAGTACACCTGCAGCTTGTACAGTAGATGCACCCACCAAAAGGCTAAAGGCTATGGTTCCACCTGTTAGGTGTTGAACGAACTTTTTGTTTTTATATTTCATGTTCTCTCCAATTTACATGTTTTAGATGTCTATTATTTTGAACACTTTGTTCATAATAATAGTCATGGTAACAAGTCCAATAATTAATTAAAACTATTTATTATTTTTTATGTCACTAATGACACTTTATACTCCTCTATGGTGTTTTTCTCCAACGGAAACATAAGTTCCATTAGAGCAAACACTGTTTTATTCGCCTCTTTTGGGCTGAATTTACTTTCTTCGATAAGGCAACTTTGCCACAAACCATCGAGCATCCCTTCGATGCCCATAGCAGCAACTTCAGCCGACACAGACGTCTTTACACCCACACATAATTGGGTGCATAAACTTAGCAGTGTCGATGAAAACTCCCTATCTGTTTGACCACAGACTTCTTGATAGGTTGGCCTCGATTGTGACGCACCCCAAAATGCATACCACACTCCCACATTTTTACGATTACACACTTCTGGGCTAAATGCTGATAAAACGATTGAACACAATTGATCAATAGGGGCCTCTCCAGCTAAAGCAATTGCCGATTTCCAATTGTCAGTGTAGGCCTTGGACAAAACCCGCAGAACCTGCTCAAGTAACAGTTCCTTAGTTTGAAAGTGAAAGATAACCACCCCCTGCGATACACCTGCATGTAGAGCTATTTTGGCTATGGTCGTTTGTGACAAGCCGAACTGGTCTATACATTCAATGGTAGAGCCAATTAACTGTTGCTTTCGAAGTAGTGATTGAACCGCTCTACTTCGGTGTGACTGAGTGCTTTTTTGGACTAGAGCCACGTCCATTGACGCTCCTTATCGATCGCTTTATGACTTCATTATTATTGACAAATAAAGTTTTGTCCAGTATAAATTGACTGAGTATTTACTCAGTAAGTTATAGTAATAAGCTAAACACATACCCCTGAACTGGCTCTTGGAGATCTATGAATAACCCTACTTCGCAGGTTCAAAAGCAGGACAATCTATTTATCCACCCGTGGGACAATTTTCAAAACTTGGGAAATAATCAGCGCACCGTGGTTGAAAAAGGCGATGGGATTTATCTTTACGATAGTCAGGGTAATCGTTTAATAGACGGTCCCTCCGGCATGTGGTGCGTTAATATTGGGCATGGTCGCAAGGAAATGGCACAGGCCATTTATGATCAGGTCATGCAGTTACCGTTTACCTCACCATGGTCGATGGCCACCAGCCCAGCCGCACAATTTAGTGAAGCTCTTGCAGCTGAAGGGCCAGGTGATCTTAACCACGCATTCCTCACCACGTGCGGATCAACAGCTGTTGATTCTGCTTTGCGCTTTGTACAGTTTTATAATAATTATCGGGGCAAACCTGAAAAGAAAAAAATCATTTCTCGGTTAAAGGGCTATCACGGCAGCACGTATCTGTCTGCAAGTGTGTCTGGCAAAGAGCGCGATAAAAACTATCTCGACTTTGCAACTGACCTTGTGCACCACATTCCCGCACCCCACCCGCTGTTTAAACCAGAGCAGATGACTGACGCAGATTTTCTCGATCAATGTGTTGCCGACCTAGAAAATAAAATTATTGAATTGGGAGCGGATAAGGTCGCCGTTTTTGTTGCTGAACCCATCCTTGCTTCTGGTGGCGTCATTGTTCCGCCCAAAGGCTATCACAAGCGTTGCCTTGACGTATGCCATCAATACGACGTGCTTTATATATCCGATGAGGTCGTTACTTCCTTTGGTAGACTTGGGCATATTTTTGCCTCCGAGGCTGTGTTTGACATTGTGCCTGATATTATCACCACGGCCAAAGGTTTAACTTCAGCTTACATCCCTATGGGAGCTTTTTTGGTTTCAGATAGATTACTCAATGAATTCAATAACCCAGACCTTGAAAGTGCTATATTTTCGAATGGATTTACTTATTCAGGTCATCCGGTTGCCGCTGCCGCAGGATTAAAAAATCTCGAAATAATAAAGCGTGAAAAACTTTGTGAAAATGCGCGCGAAGTCGGTGCTTATTTCCAACAAAGAATTAAATCACTTTATGATATCCCCATTGTTCGAGATGTCCGTGGCCTGGGCCTAATGGCGTGTGTTGAGTGCGAACTCACTAAAGGGGCAGACGACCTAGAAATGGACTATGAAATTGGTGAGCGCATTGACCAACATTGCCAAGCCATGGGCTTAATTGTTCGACCACTCGCCAATATGTGTGTTTTATCGCCCCCACTGATTATTACCAAAGCACAGGTCGATGATTTAGTCGATATTCTCTACAAAGGCGTAGAGTTAGCCATGCAGGATTGCATCGCTGACGGGACCTTTAAAAGCGTTTAAGTGTATGTATTTTGGGAGCTGTAACAATGAGTTTTAAGAGTCCAGAAAGTGTCTATGCACAAGCAAAAAATGCTCGCCAAGGCTTGCCTGCATGGACCTATAATAACGCTGAACTAACGGATCTAGAAATCAATAGTGTTTTCTTGCAAAGCTGGTTGTGGGCTGGCCATATCTCGGAGCTTGCTGAAGCAGGAGATTACCAATGTATGGAAATGGCCAATGAACGTGCGCTCATTATTCGTGGCGAAGATTGTGTTGTACGGGCCTTTCACAACGTCTGTAACCATCGTGCATCAAGAGTGGTTCCCGATGATAAAGGTCATTGCAGAAATGCATTAGTGTGTCCTTTTCATGGCTGGTCTTATCATCTTGATGGACGCTTAAAGAATATTCCTCGGGCCGAAACATTTCCTGTTATCGACAAGTCTACTCTGGGGTTAAAGCCTATCGAATGCGAACTATGGCACGGTATGATCTTTATCCGATTTTTTGGCAGTGGCCCTAGTATTGCAGAAACATTTAAAGAGGCTGAAGCAGAGATTTCACTCTATAAAATTGAAGACATGCAGCCAATTAATGAGCCCTGGACGATGAAATTTAACTGTGATTGGAAGTCGATCGTTGATATTGATAGTGAGGGATATCATGTACCCATGGGACATAAAGATTACTACGACTTAGTGGGCAGAAGTTATAAAGATCAGGTACTAAACGATAAAGTGAGTCGTTCATATGGTGATATTGATGCTGGCAAACATAAATCTCAACTTAATCAGGATTATGTGGATACACTACCCAAAGAGAGTTATCTGCCCCCCTCACATCAACGGCAATGGATTTACTGGTCCACATTTCCAGGCTTCGTGATCACACTTTTCCCTGACCAAATTGAAATTTATCACTCTTACCCCATTGGCTTTCAAAAAAGTGCCATGGCTGGACGCAGCTATGCGCTAGCAGATGAACGGCCCAAGATGAAAAGTGCACGAGAATTCAATCGACAAATTAATATAATGGTAGGTGAAGAAGATATGCAACTTGTTAAGTGGTCAGCAGAAGGCATGCGCTCAAGTGCCTTTAATGGGGCAATCATGTCTGATTTAGAGATGGGGACCTGCGCCTTTCACAATCAGTTACGCAGAACCCTCCCGGTGACCTCGTTAGACGTTCCACCCTCTGCGGGCACCCTAACTCAGACCAATCAACAGATGGTGGAGGCTGATTAGTCTCACCATTCAATGTCTAGCCCCTCAAACTCAAGGGGCTTTACTAAGTGCCCCGCTGTTGTGGTAACGCAACATGAGTTCACCTAAGAAAGGCATAGCATAGGAAACACTGCCATGAGCCGCGACCCCAAATACGATATTCTGTTCGAGCCACTTAAAATTGGCCCAGTAACAGCGCCCAACCGGTTTTACCAAGTACCCCACTGTTGTGGCATGGGATACATGCGCCCACAGATGATGGCTGCGATGCGCGGTATCAAAGCCGAAGGTGGCTGGGGCGTGGTTTGTACCGAGTATTGTTCTATCCACCCTAGTTCTGATGATATGCCCTTTCCCCACGCCTCTATATGGGATAAAGGCGATATTAAGAATTTACGCTTGATGACAGACGCAGTGCATGCCCATGGCTCCCTAGCGGGCATAGAACTATGGCACGGTGGCCAAAGCAGCGCTAATCTGTACACTCGTCAGCAGGCTATTTCGGCATCAAGCCGCCCTAATGACGCCCTCGTAGGGATGCCTCTGCAAACTCAAGCCATGACCAAAGACGACATTACCGAGCTACGCAAATGGCATAAAGCCGCCGCCCAACGAGCCATTGAAGCAGGTTTTGATATTGTTTATGTGTACACCAATCACGGTTATCTGCTGAATAATTTTTTGTCGGCCGAATGGAATCGACGCGACGACGAATACGGTGGTAGCCCAGAGAATCGAGTACGCTTGATTAGAGAGATTATCGAAGACACCCTAGAGGTAGTGAAGGGCCGATGTGCAGTGGCAGTGCGCTACTCTATCCCAGCAGTACCCCATCAAGACCCGGATGATTTGGTAGGTATGTTCTCACAAATAGCCGAATTACCCGACCTATGGGATATCACCGTCACCGATTACACATTAGAAATGGGTACTGCTCGATTTGTTGAAGAAGCCTCCAATCAGTTAGCTGTTGCAAAAATAAAGTCCCTTACCAGTAAGCCTGTGGTGAGTGTTGGCAGGTTCACTTCTCCAGATACCATGCTTAAGCAGATCACTAGTGGCACCCAAGACTTCATTGGCGCTGCACGCCCATCCATTGCCGATCCTTTCCTACCCAATAAGATCAAACATGGGCGTCCCGACGACATTAGAGAGTGTATTGGCTGCAACGTCTGTTACGCTCACGATTCCCTTAACGCACCGATTCGTTGTACACAGAATCCAACCATGGGCGAAGAATGGCGTCGAGGATGGCACCCTGAGCGCATTGCTAAGCAACACGCAGATGAATCAGTTCTGGTTATCGGCAGTGGCCCAGCAGGACTAGAAGCCGCCTGTGCTCTAGGCCAACGCGGATACGCCGTCACCATCGCTGAAGCCGAACGCGAGCTAGGTGGCAGGATAAACCAAGAATCGCGCTTGCCAGGCATGTCTGAGGTAGCACGGGTACGAGACTGGCGCCTTGGGCAGTTGGCAAAGATGGATAACGTGGCTATCTACCCCAGCAGTCTGCTGGATGCAGAGGCCATACTCGAACTAAGCCCAACGCACGTGTTCGTAGCCACGGGTGCACATTGGCGCACCGATGGTGTGGGCCGTCATAGTGCGTCCCCATTTGACGGCTTTCAAGACCACCAAGTGGTTTCAGTAGAAGACATTATGGGTGATGAAATACCTGATGGAAGGGCCATCATCTATGATGACGATCATTACTCCATGGGTAACTTATTGGCACTTAAATTACGCCAACGTGGCACTGCAGTGACGCTGATCACACCTGCCTCCTTAGTGGGCGGCTGGCATTCCTACACCGATGACCAAGCCGCAGTGATGCGGCAACTCATCGACGCGGGTATCGACATCATCTATAACCGTGGCTTACTGTCTTGGCAAGATTCTACGGCTCAATTAGAATGTGTCTTCACCGGTTCGGTGAGCACTATTAAAGCCGAGTATCTAGTGCCTGTAACATCGCGCATTGCCAATGATTCACTATGGCATGCGTTACAGCCCTTCGCCGAGCGCTTTAAAACCTTACAACGCATTGGTGACTGTGCAGCACCTGGTTTAATCGCTCATGCTGTCTACGCAGGCCACCAAGCGGCACGCGAGCTGGGAGCAGCACCCAGCCAACCCGACGATAACCGCCGTGAGCGCAAGGTGACTGAGCTTAAGATCGTGACACCTTAGGCAACATTGCCATGTGCCGCGGTTACAGAATTAAGCAATAGTAACGCCTGCCCAACAAAGCACGCTTGTTGATTGCATTTATTAACAAAAGGTGAGGGTATTGGTTTCGGTTGGGGCCAGCATGGGCACAACTATGCTGCATTTACGTTTAAGAATTAAGGGCTTGATAGGTAGCCAAAGGTGAAGCCTTGGGGAATTAATTTTTCTTCATCACGCTATCAGCTAGACCACAACCGAAGGAGAATATGACAATTGATAACATGAACCAATCAATTTGGAACTCCCTTAGTGTTGATATTTCAGCCTTTGCCGCTTAGCGTTTCTATGATTATGTATAAAATTTTCAAGTTGGGTCTATCTCAAATGATGGTAGGCAATCCTGCCATATTGTCCATTTTAATGATTTGTGGTGCATAGGCTTTGCGACTGAATACGCGTTTGAGAAATGGTTCAAAGAAGGCTAATGGCTGGCTATCATAAAGTGGATCAAAGCAGTTTTGGTCCCAACGTTCGCAAAAATCAACAGCGGTTTGGTAATAAGCATGATCACGGT
Source organism: Candidatus Njordibacter sp. Uisw_058 (assembly GCF_047730065.1). GTDB lineage: Bacteria > Pseudomonadota > Gammaproteobacteria > Pseudomonadales > Balneatricaceae > Njordibacter. The sequence goes on along the minus strand of NZ_CP159829.1, from coordinate 856,759 downwards.
ATTGGTCTCGTTCATTGGGATTCCAACCATCTAAATGGTGGGCGTAGTAAATCATTTGAAAAGCGCCGTGGTGTTCAACGACCCAAGTCACTTCTTCTCGCACAAATGGACGCAAGATTTCTGCTGCCATGCGGTCGTGATTCTGTGGTGCCAAGCCGTCGCCTATATCATGTAATAAGGTGGCCACAATCCAATCATCATCAGCTCCATCACGCCAAGCTCTCGTGGCAGATTGGAGACCATGCTCCAAACGGCTTATAGAGTATCCTTCTAGGCTCTCGTGACCTTGTCGCTCAAGCTCCTCCAATAACCTTTTAGCCGTTTGCGCATAGAACTGGTGTTCGAACTCTTGCAGGATGGCGTAATCTTCTCGGGTGCCATGTTTCATTTGGGTAAAACTAACAGTGGTCATAGTCTATGCTCCAGTTCTATTGCTTGGCATCAATTTTGATGCTCTTTAGTTTTGCATGCAGTACTTGCTGCTTTAGCCAGGCTATTTCATCAAAATTTATGAGCAGCTGTGGAATTTAAACTATTAAGTTTGTAATTTCCAGCATAAAGTGCTGACATTTTCTACCAAAAAATCTGGCCCTTTTAATGCAGCAATTCGTCTCCTCAAGGCAGTTCACTACAACTAAATCAGTCTATCCTTTAGAATACCAACCATTATCAACATAAAGTGCATTGCCCGTAATAAAGCTAGCTTCATCGGAAGCTAAAAATACCACTGCCGCTGCCACTTCCTCTGGCTCACAGATTCGACCCTGAGCCTCCGCCAAGGCACCCCCTTCCCAGGCTTGACCTGCTGCATCCAGCTCATCAATTTCACGCAAACCATGCGCAGTTTTAACAAATCCAGGGCAGACTGCATTACATCGAATGCCCCTATCCCGGTATTCAGTTGAAATGCTCCGCGCAAGCTGCAATACCGCCCCTTTAGTCATGCAGTAAAGTGCTTCCAAAGCATAACCAAGTTCGGAAGCAATGGACCCAGTTATCACAATTGAGCCACCACCATTCTCACTCATTTCCTTTACAGCGCGGCGACAGACCAAAAATGCCGAACGCACATTGATATTCATTAAGCGTTCATAATCCGCTTCACTCGTCTCATGTAACGGCTTTACCGTAATTGTACCAGCGTGGTTAAACAATACATTGTAGCCACCAAAAACTTCATTGACACGGTCAAAAGCTTTATCGACTTGAACTGAGTCTGAAACATCAGTTTCTATAAATTCAGCGATACCTCCAATTTCACGAATACGCTTTACGATCGATTTTCCTGCCTCTTTTTGAATATCGAGTATTGCTACTCTTGCCCCTTCTCGAGCGAAGGCTAAAGATGTCGCACCACCCATTCCGGCAGCACCACCTGTAATAACCGCAGTTTTTCCCACTAATCGACCAGCAGGTTGCCTATTGCTAGGCTGACCATTCATAATGTCGTTTGGCATACATTGATCTCCAATATTTATCGCTTTCTTAGTGTTTAATTTGGTCAAAGAAAATATCGAACAACTCTTGCTGGGACGATATTTGCAACTTCCCATATATATTCCGACGGTGAATGCGCACAGTGCCTACAGAAATACCAAGGGCTTGAGCAATGGCTTCTGAGGAGTGGCCCTCTAAAATTCGCGATACCACTTGGGTTTCTCTCGGTGTAATTCTGACAGTAAACAGTTCGCTCACTCTACTCTCAATAATTGTTTGGCTCGGACATGCTTCAGTTCTTTGAAAATCACCCTCAAAGCGCTGAGATAATCCTTGCCAGTGATGTCTTGAAAGGCTATCAACAATAGGAAATACACTCTCCAGTAATTTAAATTCACGTGCGGAGAATTTAGAACTCTCAGCCGAACGCATTAACGATATTACAACGGCAACATCATCTACTGGGTAAAGAGTGTAGGAAATTTCTTCAGCTAATCCTGTCTGGATGTAATAAGAACGATAATATTGACTTTGGTAAAAACGATCTGGCGCAATATCCCGCAATCTGTATAAACCAGAATCTACCTTACGACTAGATGCCTTAAAAAATGGATCTAATAGATAGGGTCCCTTCAGATAGTCATCAACATACACAGCACGATTAGCCGTCGAGAAACTATGGTAAAGACATAGTGGCCTTTCATCCAGATGATAAGCAAATGAAACTGAATAATCGTAATCAGTAATTGTTCTCAATGCCTTATCCAGATTAAGAGAAAAGGTTTGGCTGCCTAGGGAGTCAATACATTCAGCAATTGACAAAACCCAGGAACTTTGTCCAAACTGATTTTTTTTAGACCGATTAATGCTATTCATCGTTAAAACTTGCGTTTATCAAACTCAACCCTTACTTATTCTATTATTTTCGCTATTTGGTATATATACCATAATTGAGTAAAATATTGTATATTTATTTAATCTACGTGGTAGTATGTTAACTATATTGAAGTTAAGGTAAGTGTTTTAGGAGCATACAAAATTGTCGACTAGGCCCAGTTACTCAAATAATATGGACATTGAGTTTAGAAATGTTACCAAGCATTTTGAAGGTGTTGTGGCTGTCGACAACCTCTGTTTGAGTGTTAAACGCGGTTCGTTTTATAGCTTTCTGGGTCCATCTGGATGTGGAAAAACAACGTCACTCCGACTCATAGCGGGGTTTGAACAACCGACTCAAGGTGAACTCTTTATTGGCGGTGCCTCCGTGGTTGGAATTCCCTCATATAAACGCCCAGTGAATATGGTTTTTCAGCAATATGCCCTATTTCCACATATGACCGTCTCTGATAATATTGGCTATGGATTACGTCAGATCAGCCCAAAAATAGATAAGTTGGAGGTTCGTAAAAGAGTTGATGAGGCCCTAGAAAAGGTTCGGCTTAGCGGTTACGGAGAACGCAGAATTTGGGAGTTGTCTGGTGGCCAACAGCAACGTGTAGCCCTTGCCCGCGCACTAATTAATCGTCCAACTTGTTTATTACTGGACGAACCGTTAGCAGCTCTCGATCGCAAGCTACGTCGAGAAATGCAAATTGAGCTTCAAACCCTGCAGCGCGACGTTGGCATTACTTTCATATTGGTAACGCACGATCAAGAGGAAGCGCTTTCGATGAGTGATGAAATCTGCATCATGCGCGAAGGGCAAATAATTCAGTCAGGCAGTCCTCAAGAGCTTTACGATCAGCCACAGAGCAGATATGTTGCGGATTTTGTTGGTAAAACAAACTTTTTCTCCGGCACAATAACTGAAATCAAAGGTTCTAAAGTTATCATTGAGACGGGTTCAAATGAAATATTAGTCGGAACTCAAGCTAAAGGGGCCATCCCACTGGTTTGTGGCAGTAAGGCGTCAGTAGCGGTTCGTCCTGGAATGATATCTCTTTCAGCCTTAGGTGAAACCAAAAAAAGTGATCGCATTTCCATACATGGACAGATTATGAACCGGATATTTCTTGGTGAAAACTCTGAATATCTTATTAATACCAAAGGATATGGTGAGGTAATGGTGTTATCCCCCAAATCACTCGAAAGTGACAATGAAAGTTTTGTGCCGGGAGATATGGTCTCCTTAAGCTGGAGTCCAGAAGCCGCCCTTGTGTTGGGAGATGTTTAAAAACTGTACTGGGGATCCGACAGTAACAGTTATCATGTAAATTGCGGATCGAACTTAAATGAGGTGAATAGTAATGAATAAAAACAATAACGATAAGCCCATAACAGCAACAAAGTTCATGAAAGAACTCCACCGCTACAGAAAAGGCTCAGTTTCCCGTAGGCATTTTCTCGGCGTAACTGGGCTTGGCACGGCGATGGCGGTGATGGGCACAGCGATGCCGTCTTTATATTCCAACCAAGCCAACGCGTTCGGTGATGTTGGTGATCGACTAATTTTTGCAACTTGGCCTAATTACCAGAACCAGGTAAATCTTGACGAATATACCGAATTAACTGGCGCACATATCCAAGTTAATGCTTTCGGGTCAAACGAAGAGATGCTAGCTAAGTTGCAAGCAGGCGGAACGGGTTGGGATGTTTTTGTACCGACTAACTACACCATTTCCAACTACGTAGAACTCGGTTTGATTCAGGAACTAGATCTATCACGAATACCCAATTACGACGCATCTGCTAACAACCCTAAATTTTCTGACCCCGCGACCGTAGACGGAAAAGTATACTGCGTACCCAAGAACTGGGGAACCACCGGCTTTATTGTTAATTCTAATAAGGTTACAAGTCAGCCTAAATCTTGGAAAGATTTTTTTGATGCTACTATGGGTAAAGCGTCAGGTCATACTATCTTGCATGACTACCAATTGACTACCATCGGTGCGGCCTTGTGTGCTCTGGGCTACTCGTTTAACTCTATCGACGCGAAAGAACTAGGCGAAGCTGAAGCATTGTTAATCAAGTCCAAGCCACACCTATTTGCAATCACTTCCGACTACCAACCAGGGATGCGCAGCGAAGATGCATGGTTGTCGATATGTTGGAACGGTGATGGAACACAGCTTAAAAACGACATGCCTGAAATGCAATACGTGATCGCCAGCGATGGGGGTGAGATTTGGTCTGACTTCTATGCCATCCCAACAGATGCACCACATCTAGATGCTGCTTATGCCTTCATAAATTTCATGCAAGACCCTTATGTTCAGGCTCGTGACGCAGCTGTTCATGGCTATGCACCAACTGATGCGCGCGCTATTGCTCTACAGCCAGATTCTCTGGCAAACGATCCAATTTTGCATCCAGCACTCGAGTTGATGAATGGTTTGGAATTTGGTGCAGCTCAAACTATGACCGATCCTATTCGGGCAGAAGTTATGGCACGTTTCAAGTCAGCCTAAAATGGAAGTGTTAATTAACAATGGATAATCATAAGAGAAAAAGAAAATCTGAAAACTGGTTCACCGCAGTAATGTTGGCACCAACATTTCTGTGGTTTTTGTTCATGTTAATTTTGCCTCTTGTGGTTATCCTAGTTTTTAGCTTCGGAGAACGAGCAGCTGTAGGTGGCTACGCTGGAGGTTTTACTTTTGAGCACTACGCAAATTTATCATCGCGATTGAAAGCCTTTCAAAACACAATGACTATTGCGCCATTGGGCACTCTTTTATGCTTATTAGTGGCCTATCCCTTGGCTTATTATCTTGCGTTAAGTGTTAGCAAAAAATTTAAGATGATATTGCTAGTGTTGGTAATTGTACCATTTTGGACGAGCTTACTGGTGCGAACATATGCCTGGATTTTTATATTGGGTGGCCGGGGCATACCTACACTATTAGAATTTATTGGTTTCGAAGATGTGAGCCTCATTAATACCCAAGGGGCAGTTTTAATTGGCATTGTCTATGGCTACTTGCCTTTAATGGTTTTCCCGATTTTTGTTTCACTAGAAAAACTCGACAGAAGATTGCTAGAAGCATCCAACGACTTAGGCGCCTCACCTTTAAAAACTTTTTGGCAGGTCACGCTTCCCTTATCCATGCCAGGCATCGCTACTGGTTGCATGCTCGTCTTTATCCTGCTCATGGGTGAGTTTTTAATCCCTGCCTTTTTAGGTGGAGGAAAAGTGTACTTTATTGGTAATGCATTGGTCGACTTATTTTTGCAGTCTAGAAACTGGCCTTTTGGCGCGGCTATTTCAGTCACACTGGTTGCCATCATGTTGATTACTGTTACTTTTTATATGCGTATGCTCAATAGCAAAACAGGGAGAGATGAATCCCTGATGTAGGGGATTGAATTACTATGCGAATCTACGCTATTGCAGTCTTTTTGTTTTTATACATTCCGATCGGAATTATCGTTCTCTTTAGCTTCAATGCTGGGAGACACGCAAGCGAACTACGCGGCCTATCAGTTCAATGGTATAGTAAAGCATTGTCAAATCCGTTTGTCAGTGATGCCTTTGTTACCAGCCTGATTATTGCACTTTCTGTCGCTGTACTATCGACTTTACTGGGAACCACTGCTGCGTTAGCTTTACAGCGTTTAAAAGGCCCATTACGAACCTTTTTTGACGGCATGATATACGTATCAGTTATGGTGCCTGGCATCGTTATCGGTATTGCAACACTAGTAGCACTAGTCACAGTATTCGACTTTTTAAATCCTTTACTCGCCTCCCTATGGCCCGAAGGAATGAAGCCCCCTAAGCTACATATGGGCTATGCATCAGTTATTGCTGCTCATACGCTTTTCACTATGTCTATGGTAATTATCCTTGTTAGAGCTCGCATTTCAGGGATGGATAGAACCCTAATAGAAGCCTCACTGGATTTATATGCAACCCCGTGGCGCACTTTTTATCAAGTGACGTTACCACAAATTTTTCCTGCCATTTTGGCTGGGTTCTTGCTTAGTTTTACCTTTAGCTTCGATGACTTTATTATTTCGTTTTTTGTCGCTGGGCCAAACACTACACTTCCTATTTATATCTTTTCGTCAATTCGGAGGGGTATTACACCGGAAGTGAACGCAATTGGCACTATGGTTTTAATTACTTCATTGATTATACTGATGGCAGCTCAGTATGCCCTCCATCGTCGTGATATACGTTAGCTTAGTAAATCCCCTTGGCACTTGGTCATCAGCATTTAGTTGTTCGCCATTCAGATGCTAAAACAGTCACAGCCGCACATTAACACTGTGAGGCGTTGGATCAGAGAGGTTAAGTTCAACGTGATTGAAATGTATTAGGCCCATATATGATCCACAGATTGCCTAACAAGAGAACCAAGACTGCTATGGATACAGGCAACCATAGAACTTATATTACCCCAGCGTATTTAAGCAGAGCGTTTAAAAAGGTTAGGGACTTGGTTAATCCATACCCTGATCACACAGAAGATGAACAACCAGGCATTCACCAAGGTAAAGCATTGGGTAGTAAGTTATACAAAAGAAGGTTTGGTGAATCAGCAATAATAATGGCTGGACACATCAGTAAAGAAATGACTAACTATTATGAAGAAGATCCTGACAATATTAAATAGAAGCTGGCAGTGCCTAAATTGGACTTAAAAGCCGATTTAAAGCGTTAGACTTGACTAACTTTTGACCAACTCTGTTTTTGATATATTTGGAAAAGCTCTGAAAGCCCAACCCCATAAGGGTTTAATTGGTCGGGACGGCAGGATTTGAACCTGCGACCCCCTGCCCCCCAGGCAGGTGCGCTACCAAGCTGCGCTACGCCCCGACACGACCCTTTATGCAGTTCAATGAGAACCTCAAGGGAGGCGGTATATTACTTTAATCACTGCCGTTTTGGAAGTATTTAAGGCGCATATTCAAGCAAGATATGGAATTAAATCAAGTCTTTGCTACTATTGGGCGAGCAGATTAGTTTTCTGACTCAACCCGGTCTTTAAGCTTTTGGCCAGGCCTAAAGGTCACCACCCGACGCGCTGAAATAGCCACTTCTTCACCAGTTTTAGGATTGCGCCCAGGTCGCGATCGCTTGTCTCGCAAATCAAAGTTGCCAAAGCCTGATAACTTAACCTGCTCGTTGTTTATCAGGCTGGAAGAGACTTCATCAAAGAAGGCCTCTACCATTTCTTTTGCATCACGTTTACTGAGCTTTTGTTCACTACTAAGACGTTCTGCCATATCGGCTTTAGTCAGTGATCCCATAGCTAGATCCTCGCCTATTATTTATTATTTTCCAGTTCATCTAGTCTAGATGCCCCATTAGTTCTGCAACTAAGGGGGGGGTGTTTAGCCTCTTAAGCTAGCACCCGCGTGCTGAGCAAGGTGTTTAATCACCTGTTCAACCCATTGATTTACCTCATCATCTGTAAGAGTGCGCTCTGGGTGCTGCCACGTCAAGCCTAAAGCAAGACTTTTTTGCCCATTTTCAATACCTTGGCCCTGATAAACATCAAATAAGCGCACTGCATTAAGCCATTCCCCAGCGCTAGATTGAATATAGTCTGTAACCTTGGCCACACTCACCTGTTGATCTAATACAATGGCTAAGTCACGACGCATTTCTGGAAACTTAGACAAGGTCTCATAGCTAGGCAGCAGACCCATGCTGATTGACTCCAGATCTATTTCAAACATAAACACTGGTCCTGCAAGGTCTAAGTCTTTAACTAAGCCCGGATGCATGGCGCCAATATAACCCACAATGAGCTCACCCACTTTAATGGCAGCACTTTGCCCGGGGTGCAAGGCTAAATGCCCAGTCGCTTCAAAAGAGAAATTTTGACCACTGAGGCTCAATAAAGACTCAAGGTCACCCTTCACATCAAAGTAATCAACCTGTTCAGCTTTACCGTGCCAACTTTCAGGGTGCCGTGAACCATAAATTAAACCCGCAAATACATCTTGCTGCTGCAAGCCTTGTTCACTTGGGATAAAACGCTGTCCCGTTTCAAACAGTCGCACTCGAGGTTGCTGACGGTTCTGATTGTGTTGCAAGGCTTTTACTAAGCCTGGCCATAAGCTTGTGCGCATAACGGCCATATCAGCAGATATAGGGTTAATCAGCTCCACCGGTTTATTTTGATCGTCAAACTTGGCCAACAACTCAGGTTCGACCATGCTATAAGTAATAGCCTCTTGATAACCCCGGCTCACCATGTGGCGACGCAAAATAGATAGAGGACGGTGTACTTCTGGCTTGGCTGGAATCTCCATGGTTGCCACTGGGTTGGTACTGGGTAGATTATTGTAACCATAGATACGCGCAACCTCTTCCACAAGGTCAGCCTCAATAGCGATATCAAAGCGCCAAGAGGGTGCAGTGAAGCACCAACTTTCATCATTGGATGACACCAAAGTAAGTCCTAAACGCGTCAAAATATCCAGCACTTGTTGGTCAGAAATTTTGTGAGCTAATAACGATTCTAAGCGAGCTTTACGTAAGGTGACCTGACTCAAACTAGGTAGGTCTGCCGTTGAAACCTGCTCTACTATGGGGCCTGCCTCACCACCTACGATGCTTTGCAACAGCATTGTGGCACGATCCATTGCTTTGCGCTGCAGATCATAATCTACACCGCGTTCAAATCGATGGGACGCATCCGTATGCAGGCCATAGCTGCGGGCTTTACCAGCAATACTGATGGGGCTAAAAAAAGCAGCTTCTAAGAATATATTACTCGTCGACCCACTGACTCCAGTGTCTGCTCCACCCATAATGCCAGCCATGCCCAATACACCTTCATTATCAGCGATGACTAATATTTCATTGTTGAGTTCAACTTTTTGACCGTCAAGTAGGGTTAGGTTTTCACCCTGACTCGCCATGCGCACAATAATTGACCCATTGACCTTGTCTAGATCATAGGCATGCATGGGTTGGCCCATTTCTAAGAGAATGTAGTTGGTCACGTCGACCACTGGATCTATACTTCTTATATCACAACGTCGCAGCTTTTCTTGCAACCACAATGGTGAGGTTTGTGTGATATCAATATTATTTAATACGCGACCTAAAAAACGGGGACAATGTTGAGGTTCATTAATCCTTACCGGGAAAACGTCTTCGATTTGGGGAGCTAATTCGGTATATTCTGGGGCCGTGATATCTAACGAATTTAGCACGCCTACTTCCCTTGCAAGGCCTGCAATGCTCAAGCAATCGCCTCGATTAGGGGTAAGATCCACATCAATGATCTTGTCATTAAGATTAAGATACTCACGAATATCAACACCTATGGGTGCATCAGCAGAGAGTTCCATGATGCCATCATTTTCTTCGTTAATCTCTAACTCTGCACCTGAACAGAGCATGCCAAATGACTCTTGTTGCCGTAACTTGGCCTTTTTAATTTTGAAGTTACCGGGTAACACTGCACCCACTGTGGCAAACGCGACTTTAATACCGACGCGTGCATTGGGTGCGCCACAAACAACTTGAGTGTGAGAAGTGCCATCATTAACCTGACAAACTCGAAGCTTATCTGCATCTGGGTGTTGTTCTGCACTGACAATTTTTCCTACGATGACGCCTGTAAAATCGCCAGCAGCAGACTCTACACCATCAACTTCTAGGCCAGCCAAAGTAACCTGGGCTACCAATTCATCACTGCCAACTTCTGGGTTAACCCATTCACGCAGCCACTGTTCACTAAATTTCATGTCTATCTCTCAATCGAAGATTAACTAAATTGGGCTAAAAAGCGCAAGTCATTTTCAAAGAACATGCGTAAGTCCTTTACGCCATAGCGCAGCATAGCTAAGCGTTCAACACCCATACCAAAGGCAAAACCTGTGTATTTTTCAGTGTCGATACCTGAGTGCTCAAATACCTTAGGGTGCACCATGCCACAACCTAACACTTCCAACCATTTTTGCTCACCGTCTTCCCCTTGGTAACCAATGTCCACTTCAATAGAAGGTTCGGTAAACGGAAAGTACGAAGGGCGAAAGCGAACTTGGAGGTCACGTTCGAAAAATACGTTAAGGAAGTTATGCAGGATACCTTTGAGGTCTGCAAAACTAATATGATCATCCACCAATAAACCCTCTATCTGATGGAACATGGGGGAGTGCGTTTGATCTGAATCACAGCGGTAAACTCGGCCAGGGCAAATGATACGAATAGGCGGTTGTTGTTTTTCCATGGTTCTTACTTGTACACCTGATGTGTGGGTACGCAGTAGAGTGCCATCACCAAAGTAAAAAGTGTCGTGCATGGCCCGAGCTGGATGGTGAGCTGGGATATTGAGGGCTTCGAAATTATGGTAATCATCTTCTATTTCTGGGCCTTGAGCCACAGAAAAGCCAATTTGGGAGAAGAAATTCTCAATGCGCTCGATGGTCATAGTGACTGGATGCAAACCCCCATTAACTTGGGCGCGGCCAGGCAGAGTAACGTCGATGCTTTCTACGGCAAGTTGCTTACTGAGGGCATCAGCCGCCATCATCGTGCGCTTTATCGTGATGGCATCTTGGACTTGCTGTTTAGCTTCATTGATTTTGGCACCCGCTGCAGGGCGTTCTTCGGCAGACAACTTGCCTAGGCTTTTAAGTTGCTGAGTCAACTCACCTTTTTTACCTAAGTACTGAACCCGAACTTGGTCAAGGGCTGCTTCGTCTGCCGCTTGAGCCACAGCTTCCAAGCCATCGGTGACCAGTTGCTTGAGGTGTTGCATATTTTTCTCCATCTAAAACAAGACAGGGGAAGAGTTTGCACTCTTCCCCTGTTTCTAATCCTCGTGAGAGGATACGAAGGTAGTTTAATCGACACCAACCAAGGCTAGCATCAGATCAACCAGCTTAAGCGAGTGCCGCTTTAGCCTTCTCTACGATCGCTGTGAATACCGCTTTATCATGAATGGCTAGGTCTGCCAACACTTTGCGGTCGATCTCGATTGAAGACTTCTTCAAACCAGAAATCAAACGGCTGTAGGATAACCCGTTCATACGCGCACCGGCGTTAATACGGGTAATCCATAAAGCACGAAACTGACGCTTACGTTGACGACGGTCGCGGTAGGCATATTGGCCAGCTTTGATGACGGCTTGCTTAGCAACACGGAATACACGGCTACGTGCACCGTAATAGCCTTTAGCCAGCTTGAGGATCTTCTTATGACGGCGGTGTGCTTGCACACCACGTTTTACGCGAGACATTATACTTTCTCCTTACCAGTGACTAATTAGATATACGGCAACATGCGCTTTACTAATGGCTTATCTGCAGCACTAATCTGCAAAGTGCCACGTAAATGACGCTTACGTTTGGTACTCTTTTTGGTCAAAATATGACTGGTGAAGGACTGACGGTGTTTAAAGCCGTTAGCAGTTTTCTTGAATCGTTTTGCAGCGCCGCTGCAAGATTTCATCTTAGGCATTACATTTACTCCACGCATTCGTTGATTGTTAATGAAGACGCAATTAAGAACCTAAACTCTTAAGCGGTCTCCCGATTGTAACTTTTAAGGGTTACTTTCTTTTCTTGGGTGCCAAAACCATAGTCAATTGACGGCCTTCCATCTTTGGGTATTGCTCTACTCCAGCGTATTCAGCCAAATCGACCTCTACACGCTTGAGTAACTCCATACCCAATTCCTGATGTGCCATCTCGCGACCACGGTAACGCAAGGTTACTTTCGTCTTATCACCATTTTCTAGGAAACGGATCAGGTTGCGTAGTTTTACCTGATAATCTCCTACATCAGTCCCTGGACGGAACTTGATTTCTTTCACTTGCGTCTGCTTTTGCTTCTTTTTAGCAGCTGCTTTCTGTTTTTTTACTTCAAACACTTGTTTGCCATAGTCCATGATCTTACAGACCACAGGCTCAGCATCAGCTGCGATCTGAACCAGATCCAGCTTGGCAGCTTCTGCCATTATCAGTGCTTCAGCTACAGAAACGATGCCGACTTGCTCGCCGTCGGCACCGATGAGACGACACTCTGTCGCTTCAATATGTTCGTTAATTGTTGGGCGTTTTGTTTTGCCCTTATTGTATTCCCGTTTAATTTCGGTATCTCCGTACTTGTTAACCTAATAGGTTAGCTGCCATCTTGCATGCTAACCTGTTGCATTCATTTTTGAAGCATTAATTTACGCTTCGGTGCGTCCCAACTTAGCAATGTCTGCATTGAGCAAATCTGCAAAAGCTGTGAGGCTCATATTGCCCAAATCTTCACCTGTGCGCGTGCGCACTGTGACCGACTGAGTTTCAACTTCCTTATCACCAATCACTAGCAGGTAAGGAACTTTAAGAATTGTGTGCTCGCGGATTTTAAAGCCTACCTTTTCGTTTCTCAAGTCCGCAGAGGCCCTAAAACCCATTTTTGTGAGTTTTTCTTCAACTTCTTGGCAAAAAGGTGCTTGTTTGTCCGTAATATTCAGAATTGACACTTGTTTGGGCGCGAGCCAAGGGGGCATAGCACCCGCAAAGTTCTCAATCAAAATACCTAAAAAACGTTCAAATGAACCCAAAGTTGCTCGGTGCAGCATCACGGGAACTTCACGATCACCCACTTCGTTTACAAACTGCGCATCAAGGCGCCCCGGCATAGAAAAATCTACTTGGATGGTGCCACACTGCCAAACCCGGCCGAGGCAATCCTTCAAAGAGAATTCAATTTTCGGGCCATAAAAAGCGCCTTCACCCGGTAAAATATCAAAGGGCAGTTGTTTAGCATTGAGCGCTTCTTCAAGGGCTGCTTCGGCACGGTCCCACACTTCGTCTGAGCCTACCCGTTGTTCTGGACGAGTGGACAACTTCAAAATGACGTCATCAAATCCAAAGTCACGGTACACGTCATACAAAAAATCAATAAATCGAGCCACCTCGTCTTGCATCTGATTTTCAGAGCAAAATATATGACCATCATCCTGCGTAAAACTGCGCACGCGCATGATACCATGCAAAGTGCCAGAAGGCTCATTACGATGGCAAGAGCCAAACTCTGCCATTCGAATTGGTAATTCTTTGTAACTTTTTAAACCTTGATTAAAAATTTGGATATGACACGGGCAGTTCATCGGCTTAACTGCATAATCGCGGCTTTCTGAAGATGTGGTAAACATCATCTCCGAGAATTTATCCCAGTGACCAGAACGCTCCCAAAGGCTGCGATCAACCACTTGTGGGGTTTTCACTTCTTGGTAGCCACCTTGGTTTTGGCGCTCACGCATGTAGCGCTCTACCACTTGATAGATAGTCCAGCCATTGGGGTGCCAAAACACCATGCCAGGTGCTTCTTCTTGGGTGTGAAATAGATCTAGCTTTTTACCCAGTTTACGGTGATCCCGTTTCTCAGCTTCTTCTAAGCGATGTAAATAAGCCTTTAGATCTTTTTTGTCTGCCCAAGCCGTGCCGTAAACACGCGTCAGCATGGCGTTGTTAGAATCACCTCGCCAGTATGCACCAGCTACTTTCATCAACTTAAACGACTTAATATGGCCTGTAGACGGCACGTGGGGGCCACGACATAAGTCTGTAAAGCCACCTTGGCTGTAAAAAGATAAATCTTCCTCGCCCGGGATACTGTCAATAATCTCTACTTTGTAGTCTTCACCAAGGTCTTTGAAAAATTCAACAGCCTCTGAGCGGCTCATGATGCGGCGCTCAACCTTAAGGTTTTCCTTAGTCAGGGCTTTCATGCGCGCTTCAATTTTCACTAAATCTTCAGGCGTAAACGGGCGTTCATAAGCAAAATCGTAGAAGAACCCGTCCTCGATCACAGGCCCTATGGTCACCTGTGCTCCGGGAAACTCATCTTGCACTGCTTGGGCCATCATATGCGCACAAGAATGACGCATCACTTCAAGGCCTTGCTCATCCTTAGACGTAACAATGGCCAAATCTGTGTCTTGAGTGATGACAAAACTAGTATCCACTAATTCACCCAACACTTTGCCAGCAATCGCTGCTTTTGCAAGGCCTGGGCCTATGTCAAAAGCGACGTCATGGATAGAGATAGGCGCATCAAAAGCACGCTGACTGCCATCAGGAAGTGTGACTACAGGCATAAACAATCCTTGCTCAGTGGTGACCCCTACCAAAGGCCACTTGGGGTGAAGCGCTGCAGCGTTTGTCCTTGCAAAATATTATCGCTAAAAAGGAGGACATAGATGGCGCAAAAATTAAGGCGCTTATATTACCTTTATTAGGTTTTAAGAACAAGCTTTTGGGGCCTTTTTGGCAATCCAAAGCTGTCTTAATTCAAGCCTGTTAAATCCGGTTCTTTAGCAACGACATCGAGTAGAGAATGTGTTCCTGTGCTGCAGCCTTCGCGGCTATCCCATCACGGATCATAACCGCTTCATAAATAGCCTGATGTTGCCTTCTAATAGCCGCTGAAACCTCTTCAGATAGGGTCAAATCATGGCCTGCAACACTGTAGAGGGTGCCATAAATAGCATTAAAGAATTGGGCATAAAACACCTGACTCAAAGACACAACAATTAAACTGTGGCAAGATTCAGCAATGAGCATATGAAAATTCACATCAGCCTTAGCTTTTTGCAGCGCATTACCACGGCGTTTTATCATGGCCTTGTAGGCATCAGCTATGGTCAGTAATTCGTCGTCTGTCGCGCGCTCACAGGCATATTTCACAGCCTCCCCTTCTAGCACCAAACGCGTCTCCATGATGGACAGTTGTAACGCCACAGAATTAAGTTCGATACCTGACATGGGCTCAGTAAACTGAAACTCGAATAAGTTGTTTACATAACAACCAGAGCCATGGCGGGTCGTGATTAAACCTTTCATTTCTAGCGTCGTTATAGCTTCTCGCAAACAGGTACGTGACACGCCAAAGCGCTTCATCAATGTCAGTTGCCCGGGTAATTTATTGCCTGGTAACCATCGACACTGACGGATATCATCCTCTATGGCATTACTAATTTGCTCTACTTTGTTCATGTCAAACACCTGAAAATTGGTCAGATCACTTTACCTTATTTTCCTCCTACCTACTAGAGCAGAATCATGGGCAAGTGCATACTGTCGCAACGTTTTACAACCCCGCGTTAGTTTCTGTGTGCCAGACAAGCTATTTTATATAGCCTAAAATGTATAGAGACTAGACCATGAGCGAAGGCAAATTAACATGGATTCACGTTACCCCTCTATTGAAATGCTAGCTGATCGCGCAAAAAAGCGCATGCCTGGATTTGCCTATGACTACCTCACGGGGGGCTGTTTTTCTGATATTAATGTGGCTCGAAATACACAGGATATTAGGGCTATCCAACTTCGCCCCAACTACTTACGCGATTTCAACGGTGCTTCACAAACGACACATCTTTTTGGCAAAACTTATGACGCCCCTTTTGGTATCGCACCTGTTGGACTGCAAGGACTAATGTGGCCTAAATCCTGTGAAATTCTGGCACAGGCTGCTAAACAGCACAACGTGCCCTTTTGTCTGAGTACCGTGGGCACCTCTAGTATTGAGACCATCGCAGAAATTACTAAAGGCGATTTTTGGTTCCAACTCTATCACCCTACCCAGAACCAGTTACGCGATCAACTCCTTGAGCGGGCTGCACAGGCGGGTTGCAAAACCTTAGTGCTGTTAGCTGACACACCTACTTTTGCTTACCGCCCCAAAGAAATTCGTAATGGCCTCTCTATCCCACCACAAATGACCTTGCGCAATATCCTACAAATAGCAGGCCATCCAAGATGGGCGCTGGAACAACTGTTAGCAGGACAACCTGAGTTTAAAACCATGAAACCATACATTCCTGATGGTCTAAACATGCAACATCTTGGACTTTTTATGGACAAAACCTTTTCAGGACGTTTAACAGAAGACAAGATCAAAGCCATTCGTGACCAATGGCAAGGTAATTTAGTCATCAAAGGCATCGTTAATCCAGACGATGCTGAGATAGCCATTAGACTCGGTGTCGATGGTTTAATTGTATCGAACCATGGAGGCAGGCAACTGGACTCGGGGGAATCTACCATCAAACCTCTCACCGCACTGGCAGAAAAATACAGTGACACAGTGACATTGATGATGGATGGTGGCATTCGTTCGGGTGCAGACGTTGCATCAACCTTGGCATCAGGTGCCAAGTTTACCTTCCTTGGCCGAGCCCCAATGTTTGGTGCTTGTGCCCTAGGAGCAGAAGGTGGCAACCAGGTGCTAGAGATACTCAAACGCCAGTTACAGCAGGTAATGGAGCAAGTTGGCTGTGAACAAATCACAGACTTACCAAAGCATCTGATTACTCAAACTATGGGCTAATGACTAGAACAAGCCCAACTGCCGCTCAGTGAGATTAGCAAAGCTGTCATTTAAAAAAGGTAAAATACCATCAACCACGGGTTCTATTTGACGCTCAATGTAATGTTCGTAATCATAGTTACCAGGACTCATTTCTAAGGGTTCTGGCCCAGTAAGGGTGATCACATATTCGATCCAACCACCATTAGTGTAAGCTGATGGTAATTGGTTTTTTAAACGCCAAGTCTCTGCTTTTCGTGCTGCTTGCACATGGGGTGGAATGTTTTTTTGATACTCATCTAGGGGCCTACGCAGCCGTTTTCGATAGACTAATTTGTGGTCTAGCTGCCCTGACCTTACTTGTTCTAATAAGGGCTTGATAAGATCCACATAGGGCTGATCATTGAATACCCGTTGATAAAGCTCTGCCTGAAGTTCTTTTGCTAATTTGGTCCAATCTGTTCGCACTTGTTCTAGACCTTTGAAAAGCATCTTTTTTTCACCTTCTGAAGACACAGTCACACCTGCATAGCGCTTTTTACTGCCTGTTTCTTGTCCCCTTATTGTGGGCATGACGAAACGACTAAAATAGGTTTCAAACTCAATTTCTAAATAGCTTTTCAGTTTGAACTCTAACTTGAGGTGTTGGGTCCACCATTTATTAAGTGACTGGGCTAGATCATTGCCTTTGCCTTGCACCTGATCTAAAGACATAGCATCGTCACCGAGCCACACAAAAACTGAATCCGTGTCACCATAGATGACCTGCATGCCTTGTTGTTGTATCAGATCTTTAGTTTGATTCAAAATGGCATGGCCACGCAAAGTAATGGAACTGGCTAAACGTTGATCATAAAAACGACAGACATTAGACCCTAGTACCCCATAACAGGCATTCATCACAATTTTTATAGACGTGGATAAGGGTGTATTTTTATCCGCCTTAGCAATATCTCTTGCAGCCCATAAGTCACTAATGATCTCAGGCAAGATACTTTGTTGACGACTAAATTGGGCACCTTTGTAGCCACTCACAGCATCCGCTTCTTGCAAACCTCTAATCAAACCTAAAGGATCGATTTTGAAACTTCGAATAATACTTGGATATAGGCTTTTAAAGTCCAATACCAATACATTGCGGTATAGGCCAGGTCTGGAATCCATCACAAAACCACCCGGACTATCACCTGCTTGACCCGAGGCAAAAGCAGGTGCTACATAACCTTGGCGGTGCAATCTTGGTAAATACAAGTGATCAAAAGCTTGAGAAGAACCCCCCATCCGATCCATTGGTAATCCTGTTAAACGCGCCCGTTCAATAAGAAAAGCCAACAGCTTAGCTTGCATGAAAATATCCCACACCAAGCGACAATCTTCAAGATTATACCTGACTAACGCATCAGGTTGTTGTCGATACAAGCGCTGAATTTCTTCACCACGGTCTTTTGGTTTGGTGATGTCTTTGCCTCTACCCAACAGCTGATGGGCCACATGGTCTAAGGCAAAGGATTCAAATTGCCATGTTGCTGCGCGCATTACTTCAATGCCATCTAAAGCCACACGGCCCGGCATATAGAGCTTTGCAGGGCGATTTCCCTGTCCAGCCCGCCATCGAATTTCTTCACCTCCACGACCTAATCGTAAACGCACCCCTAACTCACGAGCCCGAGCGCACAGAATTTGAAAATCAAACTGCACAACTGACCAGCCCATAATGGCATCTGGGTCAAAGTCTTGTAACCAATGGATAAACTGCTTCAATAGCTGCCTTTCATTCTCACACACCTGTGTGTAAGGCGGCACAGCTTGTAAAAGCTCTGAAGGCATTTGGGCAGGCCAATGTAACCAAACCTTTTCTACTGGAGTCTCCTGCTCCATGGCATAGACCGCAATACTATGAATAGTTTTACCATCCATGGTTGTTTCAATGTCCAGAGAAATGGCTTTAATATTAGGCGTATAGTCACAAGTTTTTACTCGAGTATCAGTGATCGTGCCCTTCTGTGGTAGCCCATCAACTACCAGACTTGCGCTGATAAAACGCTCCATTAAATAACGCTCTTGAGGCTGAATATCTTGTTCCATAAGAGCAATATTTGCCTCACGTAAAACACCACACACTTGCTGAAAGACCTTTTGGTTGGTCATATAAAGCGCCATCACAGCCTCATGATCAAAGGTTTTAAGCGCGACTTGTTGAAAGCGCCAACTGGCACTTGACAATGCCATGGACTGGATTATATGTTTGGCATCATCTTGCTGTGATAGAGGGAAAAAACACACAGCTTCTTGCTGGGTTTGCTGCAGGCATACGGGCCCATGATCGGTCGCTAGCCAATAGCTCAGGATTAGACCTTGCTCAGTGTCCTGACTGTGGCGAGATAACACAAAACCTTTCATTATTACTCTGGCCTATGTGACTTATTTAACTTATGAGATTAAGTCTTCATGCTTTTGTTGCTTCAGCTGAACTACTTCAACTCAGCAAGGGGCTGCAAAGTACTCAGTTGCACTTTGCAGCCCCTTTAGAAGGGCGAGTAGTAAACCCCACCATGACTCGGCTTAACGCATACTGTAAAACAAGCTGAAACGACTAAAGTGGCCTCCTCATTGAGAGGCATTCTCTGCTTGTATGATCGCTCTACCTTGTATGATAACAGATATAGGTTGGCTCAGCGGGTGTGTTCAAAAAGCGTTAATTGGCCGCTAATTTCTTGTTAGGATCGAAAAAGGGTTTTTCAACAACCGTTGCAGTCTCATTACCACTTGGTTTTATGACTTGATATTCTGTACCCAAAGCAGCGACATCGGCATCAACCATGGCCAAGGCAATGTTTTTTTCTAGGCGAGGTGAGTAAACTGCAGAGGTGACCTTTCCAACCCACTGACCGTCTTTTTCGAGCGCCCAAAAGCGCGTATTAGATCCTGTCATTGCGGGACCACTGATCAATAAACCAACATGCTTGCGGGTAATACCTTGATGACGAATTTTTTGTAATGCAGGCTTTCCAATAAATTCAAAGTCAGCATCAAGATCAATTAAACGATCAAGTCCTAATTCAAACGGGTTGGTATTAATATCCATGTCTGCATGGTATGACAGCATACCGCCTTCAATACGCCGAATGGTTGAGGTATGACCTGGTTTCAGACCCCAAGGTTGGCCAGCTGCCATTATTTTTTCCCATAAGAGGTCACCTTTGGAAGCGTCACGCAGATATATCTCATAGCCCAATTCACTTGACCAGCCTGTGCGAGAAACAATTAACGAAATGCCATCGAGTTCATATTCCCGTAACCAATAATATTTAAGGTCACCCACGCCTGCACCAAACAGCGCCTGCATAATTTCCCCTGAGTTAGGGCCCTGCAACTGTAGCGGTGAGACATCTGGTTCACAGATATGCACATCCATACCAGAAGCCACAGCAACACCCTGAGCCCAAAGCAAAATGTCGCTGTCAGCCAGGGATATCCAAAAGTGGTTCTCAGCTAACCTAAGTAAAATAGGATCATTTAAAATTCCACCTTGCGCATTCGTGAGAAGCACATATTTACATTGGCCTACAGCGCATTTAGAGAGGTCGCGTGACACCAGAAGCTGCACAAACTTGGCTGCATCTGGACCTGTTATTTCTACCTGACGTTCAACCGCAACATCACATAAAATAGCGTCATTGACTAAGTTCCAAAAGTTTTGCACTGGGTCACCAAAATCCCTTGGAATATACATGTGGTTGTATACCGAAAACCCTTTAGCGCCCCATCGCACAGTCGCGTCAAAGAAAGGTGACTTACGAATTTGTGTACCAAAACCAAACTCCTCAGATGCTGTCATTGTATGATCCTTATCGGCTGAATTAACGGCCATTAGCAGACGTTATGCAATATGGCTAGCATAATCTTAAACTATAAGAGAATTGAAGCGAGAGAGTAGACTAAAAAAAACTCAAGGTGAGACTATTTGGTCTCATTTATTTGCACAAAAAGTCTGTTTAGGGAAGCCGTTTGAAGCCTGCCAATAAAAGTGAGACAACAGCTTTAACGAGAGCTGAATATCAGCTATTTATGGCCAGAATTGAGGGTTTTTTATTGATCTTGTGAGATCACTCACTGCTGTTATAACTGATGCTATAACTGATTTTTTCACTATGGTTGGCAATAACTAATCACTCAACAGTGTTAACAGATTTGGCGGGGCCGCTTTAACCTGCTTAGTGACTATGTAAATGAAATAACGGTCGATACCAATTTCATCAGTAAGCAACTGCTCCACCAAAGATTGAAAATGATGTAGATTTTTAGAAATGACCATCAACACGTAGTCAGATCCTCCACCTGTGGCGCAACATTCTACAATTTCGTCTATCTGCTGTATGTAAGACTCAAACCGATCGAAGTCAGACTTTTTATGAGTTTTCAGTGCAATAGTAACAATGACTTTGGTAAAATCAATGAGCTGATCAAGGTTTATTTGTCCTTGGTAACCTTTAATCACGCCTAATTTTTTGAGTTTATCAAGCCTTACCCAGCATGGTGTTGGTGACAGATTGACGAGCTCTGCCAGTTTAAACTTACTCATTTTCCCATGCTGCTGGACCGCATTTAGAATTTTTATGTCGATCGCATCTAAGGCAACTTTTTTCATTTTTGCGTTCTCTTTTACCATAGCCCAGCCCATTAAACACACTTATATACGTCAAAGGCTTGGCGTGTCAACTGCCTCGATCACCATCTGACTGCCCTATACCGCTTTAGAGGATACAAGACATTGTGCAACCTTCAAAGTTCGACCTAAGGCTTTTACCTGAGTCAATGTGACCATTTATTAATTTATTTTATATATTAATATCAGAAGCTTATGATTTATAACACCAGTAAATATAAAATTGTATTAAGGTAGGCTAAAGACCATATATTATGCAAACGGCGTAATTATTTTAATGTCAGGGAAGGCTGCTTGCACCTCTTGCTGATACTTAGCCTCAAACAGCAATTTAACATTAGGACCCGCATCCATGGTTAGATAAAGGGGTAGCCCTTGTTCACGTAACTGCCAAACTTTTTGCATTTGAATTAATGATTCTGGCAGCCAATACACTAGTGGAGGCCATGCGGAAGCCATCGTTGCATGCATGCTCATGGCGTTATGTTCTGCTGTTTTAGCCATGGTTTCAAAATCACCTGCCACGATTGCTCTTTCAATAGTCACAAGGTCAGATTCAGCTTGCTGAGGCCATTGTTGATACAAGGCTGAGGTCGCTATTGTGCGCGCCATTCCTAGGCGTGAAGAAACCGCTTTAGTTTGGCTTGAAATGGTTAATAAACCAATCCTCAATTGGGGCCACTGCTGCTCCAAAGGTGCAGCAATGCTATCACTGCCATCAGTCCTATCGCCTGCTTGCCATTTAACAAAACCATGCCATAAGGATCGACTGGCACTACCACTGCCTAAGCGCGCTAATGCCGAAAGCTGCTGCTCTGGCAAGTGCCAGTCCATCAGACTATTAGTAGCTAGGGTTAGAGCTGCAAAGCCACTGGCAGAAGATGCAAGTCCTGCTGCCGTTGGCACAGTATTGTGAGTGTCTACCCGCAATTTAATGTGTTTGGGTAAAACCCGGTCTAACCACTCAATCAGCTGGGTTGCGAAACTCTGTCCGACGTCAACTTCTTCACCATTCAAAATCACTTGATGCGCGGGCGCATCGATCACCGAGAGACCTGTTTGAGTCCCATGTTCAGCTAATGAGATGGATAAGGAGCCCGTAACTGGCAAATTAAAGCTTGCCTCACGTTTACCCCAGTATTTGCTCAGGGCAATGTTACTGGGTGCATAGGCACTCGCTTGGGCCGCTGGAGTATTATTTTTAGCTGCACCCAAAACCTGATCTAGCCAAGTGCCAACGGACATTGCCTGGTTTGAATTTTGGCTCATAACTGCTTCTCATGTTGTAACGCCTTAGGTAATTGCATTTCTTGGCGCAGACCTTGGGGTTCTATTTGAACTGATATTTGCGGGTGGGGCCAATCTAAGGCTTCACTGCCGAGCAAGAGCACACAATCCCCCAAACCAGACCCAGAAATTTTGGCGCCCAATAAAGTATCTAACGGTGACTTCTTTTGAGCCAAACGAATAATAGTTTCGGTACTTTCGTCACTCACACCGAGGGCTCTCATTAATATTTGATATTGATTCATGGACTGGGCAAAAGCCCACCAGTCTTCTCGTTCTAAAGCCTTTTCACTGGTTTCAACACAAGCACCCATTTGTTCATAAAGTTGCGCAAAACGCTGCGGTTCTTGCTCAGCTGCCTCAGCCACTTGGGCAATGACTAGCGGTGTCAGAGTTTTATAACCACAATAAACAAGCAGTAGGTGAGGTGCGTCTTGCAATGCTGCTAACGACAACAACGTCTTTTTAGCCCTTAATGGATTGCCTTGAAACTTTACAATGCCCCCAAGAGCACTCGCCGCAACATCGGCACCAGAACCCCTGCCCTGCACTTTACGAATGGATTCTATACTGGTTTGCATGGCTTCCTGAGCGTCAAACCTACCATTGGCAAGCAGCGCCATAGCGCCCATGCACGCTACCGTGACAGCTGCTGATGATCCCAAACCCAGGGTGTGTTCAAATTCAGACTCAATCACGAGTTCGACACCCCCACTTTTAACTTGGCCACTCAGGGTCAGTGCCTGTAACACAAAAGCAAAAGAAGACGTTCGCTCTACTTGCATGGCTAACTCATTAACAGCACATTCAAAGTAACCTAAACTAGAGGTTATGACTATTTGTCCATCTGCGCGCTTAGATGCCTTCACAAAGATACGCTGGGTTAAGGCACATACCAAAGCACTATGACCAAATAGCACTGCATGTTCACCCATGAGCATGGTACTGGATGGTGCAGAGGCAATAACGCTTAAACTAGTCAAAGTAAACCACACCTTCTAAATCTGGCAGCATTTCTTGCATTTCATAAGCATAATTTAAGCACAGTTTTTGCATATGATCTAACTCCAGACCCACCACAAAAACTAGCCCGGCATGATCACCATCGATACTGCCGGCACCACAAATTTTTGCGGCTCCACCTTTAGACTCAACCTCAGCAATAAAATTTGATACCGTTTTTGGCACCACTCCAATATGCTGCAACAGCTTGTGATTGGCTGCGATAGCACTCACCATAGTTGTTAGATTAGATGGCAAACTAACACCTTCAGTGTCTGCGACCATGCAGTGTAGTAGTCGTTCTTGAACTTGACTAAATTGAGACCACAAATGAGCCGAAAAATTGTGTTGCCTCACAGCTTCCACACACTCACCTGTTGAACTATTTGGTTTGCCTGTAGAAACGAGAAAGCATGCACTTAAAGGTTTTAACGCTTGGCGTTCAGCAGTGCCAAGTTGATAGCGTTGTAAACCACCCATGATACACACGTATGGATCTAAGCCACTAGATCGACCATGCTGCCAATGTTCGCTGTGAGTTGTTTTTAATATTAATTGTGCCGCTGTTAAAGGCTGTCCGATGTGTTTAAAGGCTGCTGCTAGCATGGCTGCAACTAACGCAGCTGATGACCCCATCCCGCTGCCAGCCACTAAATCCATGGTGAGTTCAATAGCTAAACCAGGCTGGTCTGTTAACACATCAACCAGTCCACTTGCACCCAAAGCTGCCGCAAAAAACTGCACTGGACTTTCAATGACAAGGCATAGCAGAGCTGAGTCATGAAGGAAATTTTGGTGACGCGATTGTGTCTGGTGGGCCAACTGGGTCAGTTGCCCGTAACTAAAGTATTGATCGATGCCAAAGGCAGGCATTGTCAGATGAACACCTTCTATGCCGATACTGACAACTTTAGCAAAGGCATATTTTTGAATGGCACACGCTAAGGCAGGGGTCCCGTAAACCACTGCATGTTCACCACTAAGAATGACTTTACCCGGCACCCTTACTTTAGAGCAAGGTGGCCGAGATGGGAAAAGCGCCTGGTCAGACGCAGTCATTGCACCTGATAAAGGCGTTTGTGATCGCGGATACCCACGAGTCGAAATTGCCCCGTAGTTTGGTGTTCAAACTTGTGTTCACCGCCATCTGTAGGCACTTCAAAGGCGTACATTTTTTGGTATTCGGCGTAGCTAAGCGCCTGTCGCGCTTCCAGCATGGATTGGTGCTGCTGCTGGTGCAGCATATTTTGATATCCATCGGCTAGTGTGCCTGTAAAAAACTCACCTACACTGCCAGAACCATAACTAAAGAACCCAACACGTTTGCCCGCCAAATTAGCTGCTGTATTATCAAGTAATGAAATAAAACCAATATACATAGCCGCAGTGTAGCTGTTACCCGTAATCCGATTATAAATAAGGCTCGAAGAAATTTGATCTTCTAAAGTTTTTACAGTCAATTCGTGGGCATTGCCATTCGCTAAATGATTATGGGCTTTTTGAGCCATGCGGCTAAACGGTAAGTGATAACAGAAGTAATCAAAGTCACCAAACTTCAAATCACTTTGCTGCTGAAAATCTTGCCATGCAGAACGCACACAGCGTAAATAGACTTTAGTTGAGTACTTCCCATCCACCAGCGCGGTAGAGCGATAATTAGGACGCCAAAAGTCCATCACATCTTCTGTATGAACTCCCGTTTCAGGATCAAGCACAATGACTCTGGGGTTGGCGCTCACTATCATGGCTACCGCACCACAACCTTGGGTAGCTTCCCCAGGAGATTGTCGATCATAGCGAGCAATATCTGAGGCAATAACTAATACTTTTTCCTTGGGTTTACGAGCCACCCAAGCACACGCAAGTTGCAAAGCCGCAGTGGCGCTGTAAC
This sequence comes from Candidatus Njordibacter sp. Uisw_058, assembly GCF_047730065.1. Taxonomy (GTDB): domain Bacteria; phylum Pseudomonadota; class Gammaproteobacteria; order Pseudomonadales; family Balneatricaceae; genus Njordibacter. The sequence continues at coordinate 831,255 of NZ_CP159829.1, read as the reverse complement.
AAGCCTGTTTAAGTTCAACCACACGACAACGAGGACTTAACCGAAGAAGCGAGTGCAGATAAACTCCAGCCGCCTTGGATTGGTCGATGCCTGTTTCTGTGGCAAACAAAATAGTGCGGATTAAACTCGGATCTTCGCCCCGCTTTTTCATGCCTGCTAACAAAGGCACACTGGCGTTTGCCGCCATAGTAACCACATCTTCATCAGCTCCGGGCACACTCATGCGCTCTTGGCCTATGCCAACAGTGTATTTAGCGGCATCAGAGCCATTGTGGGCCGCTAACTCTTGCAAATCTAGGCTAAAGTTAGCGGTATAAAAACTTATATCATCAATACCAACGAGCATATAACTTCTCGACCTTCCCTACTACCAACTTAATGAAGTATAAATATCTTAGACTATCGTTCACTAAGCACTAAGGAATCATTTAAATGCAAATCATCTACGCTACTTGCCGATAACAAAAACATAGCGGTGACAAACTCTTTTTTCAAGGCCTCTATGGCATCCACGACGGCAGGTGTAGATTCCATGGCTGGAGCCAGCAGTGGTTTAGCGATACCACCTAAAGAGCCGCCCATTATAACACTCTTTATTAAGTCTAGCCCATTGCGCAAGCCACCGCTGGCAATGAAATTTGCTTGTTGCATGTAAGGCCTCGCATTTTTCATGGCTAAAGGCGTAGGAATACCCCAATCTTGTAGAGTAAATCCTAAAGTGTGGTTATCCTCACGGCGCTGTTGTTCAATGCGCGCCCAAGAGGTCCCACCCCGTCCAGCGACGTCAAACCATCGAATTCCATGGCGCAAACCTAACTCTATGTCCGCCACACTCAAGCCTGATCCTACTTCTTTCAGTACGATGGGTACCTCAAGTTCAGCTTGAGCACGGCCGATGGCTTGGGCAAGGTTAGCAAAATTAGTATCACCTTCTGGCTGCACAGCCTCTTGCAGCGGATTGAGATGGAGAAAGATCGCATCTGCAGATAAGACGTCTATAGCCTGCTGAAGCTGGGCTGATGCCATGCCATTATTGAGCTGGATAGCACCCATGTTGGCAAATAAAAGGGCATCAGGGGCATAGCGGCGCAAATCAAAACTAGCTTGAGCTTTGGTATCTTCTAGCATCACTCGTTGCGAACCCACGCCCATCGCCACACCTGTGATTTGTGCGGCTTCCGCCAAATGTTGATTCACCTTAGCAACTAAGACATCATCACCCCCAGTCATCGACGAAATCAGCAACGGAAAACTAAGGCGTTTGCCCATCACTTCAATGCTGGGGTCAACATCATGCAAATTGATTTCTGGCATGGCTCTATGCTGCAACTGCATGGCATCAAAAAAACGTCCATTACGCTCTACGCCCTCATCACGGCCAATAACTTCGATGTGCTGCCGTTTACGGCGATTGGTTTGATCATTCATTTAACGCTCTAACTTCAAATGGGCTTGCATGAGTTCACCTGGATTGGTTTGAGCCGCGAGTAAAGATAACTCACCACACAAGACTGTAGCCGCACAAATTTGGGCTAAGCGGCGCGCATTGGCACCCACTTCAATGTCTTGATTACAGCCTAATTTAGCTAAGTTTTGGGTCACAAAGTCTAAACCTTTGCCATTGCCTACAGTGCCCACAATAATGTTGGGTAGCGTGCAAGAAAAGTAAAGATCCCCCTCTTGCACTTCTGCGTGCACCATGCCTTGGGAACCTTCTATAATATTAGCCGCATCTTGGCCTGTAGCTAAGTAAAATCCGAGTAACATGTTAGCAAAATGAGCATTAGCGCTGCGCACGCCCCCCGCCATTAATGTACCCAACAGATTTTTCTTAATATTTAGATCGACCACCTTTTCAGGGGTCGTATTCAATTTTCGCTCACACAAAGCTCGTGGCACAGTTAACTCTGCTACGACGTATTTACCACGCCCTAAAATACCATTCACCGCAGTGGCCTTTTTATCACTGCAGTAATTACCAGAGATAGAACTATAGCTCAATTGTGGGTATTGCTTTAGTAGCCACTGCATCAAACTATCAGCCGCATGGGTCACCATATTATGGCCAGAGGCATCCCCAGTGTTAAGTTCCAAGCGCAAATAGAGCAAATTACCTACAATTTGCATGTTCATATTGAACAAGGTGGCAAAACGACTTGTTTGACCCACAATGTCTTGCATTTCTTGTTGTCGCATCTGAATCGACTGCCAAGCCCCTAATGCTTGATGAGCATCTTTCGCTTCTAACAAGATTGAACGAGTCATACGTTCATCAATCAAAGTCGTTTTAATGCCTTCGTTACATAGGGTCGATACGCGCGCTCCCCGGCCCACAGAATGCCACAAAGGGATTTCGTAGGTGGCTAGGGGTACCGACACTTTATCTTGCCACGCCGCATCAAAACTAGCTTGAGCACTAATTTTCATTGGCCCTACAAAACGCATAGGAACGGATGCTTGAGTCACTTTTGGACTCGTAATAGCAGAAGTAGGGGCCATTCAAGGTGCCTTATCAATAAAAAATGCGACGAAAACAAACAGAGTGTGATTTTAACTAGCCCAATACGGTTATGCAATGACGAATGTCAGGGTTAATGAACCCGTTAAGGTAAGGCAATCAAGTCACCAGAAACATAGTTGCATTGGCTTGGCCCACCATAGCTCAAGCATTGGGCTGACCCTATATGCAAAAAAGCCCCGTTAACTCAGGGTTAGCGGGGCTTTTTTTAAGTACAAGACTTATAGTTTATCGGCGTTGTCAGTCAGGTAAGAGGCTACTCCTGCAGCTGAATCTTTCATGCCTGAGTCACCTTTGTTCCAGCCAGCTGGGCATACTTCACCATGCTCTTCGTGGAACTGAAGAGCATCGACTATGCGCAATAGCTCGTCCATGTTGCGACCTAGTGGCAGGTCATTGATAATTTGTGAACGAACTTGGCCTTCACGGTCGATAATAAACGCGCCACGATACGCCTTGCTTCCATCAGCTAATTCAACGTCATAAGCGCGACAAATATTGTGTGCCATGTCCGCTGCTAAGGTGTATTTAACTGGGCCAATGCCACCGTCATTAATGGCTGTATTACGCCATGCACTGTGGGTGTGATGAGAGTCGATTGACACTCCAATAACTTCAACATTACGAGCTTCAAACTCATCCATACGGTGATCTAATGCAATCAGCTCAGAAGGACAAACAAAAGTAAAGTCTAATGGGTAGAAAAACACCAGCCCGTATTTACCTTTGATAGCTTCAGAAAGATTAAAATCATCAACGATAGTTCCATTACCAAGTACTGCAGGTACTGTAAAATCTGGTGCTTGCTTGCCGACTAAAACGCTCATAGCGGTTCCTCTATAATAGTTAATTTATGGTTTATTAAATTATTCTGCGCCTGCGTCTTCTTCAGCAGGTGCCGCAGCACTAATCATTTCAGCCAACTCACCTGATTGGGCTAAGTCTGTAATGATATCGCAGCCACCAACGAGTTCTCCGTTAATCCACAGCTGCGGAAAGGTTGGCCAGTTGGCATATTTAGGCAACTCAGTGCGTATGTCTGGGTGCTCTAAAATATTAACAAATGCAAAGCGTTCACCGCAGTTCATAAGGTTTTGCACTGTTTGTGAAGAAAACCCACACTGGGGGAATTTTGGCGTGCCTTTCATATATAGTAAAATGGCATTGCTTTCGATCTGTTCTTTAATCGTGGTTAAGGTATCCATGACTATAGTCTCGCTCATTGATGGTTGCATAATGTAATAAACTAATTATACCCATATCCGACTAATTTAGTCAGTTATTATTGGTTAAAAAGGCACCCTAATTTACACTTTTTATAAGCTTTATTGGCTAAGGTATTTGCAAGCATAGGCCATTAGACCTATCATTCTCGATTTAGGCGGCCACTTTTCATGTCCAATTCGTCACCACGGCACTTTCTAACATTGCTCGATTTGAATCCTAGTGAGCTTAATTGGATTATTCAACGAGCCATTGAACTCAAAAAAATACGCACTTTAAAGACCCCCTACGAACCCTTTCGTAATTTAGTTTTGGGCATGATTTTTGAAAAGTCATCGACAAGGACCCGTGTATCATTTGAAGCGGGCATGGCACAACTCGGTGGCCAAGCCATATTTCTATCTTCAAATGACACCCAACTAGGTCGTGGAGAGCCCATCACCGATAGCGCCCGAGTTATTTCGAGCATGGTGGATATAGTGATGATTCGGACGTTTTCCCACACTCAAGTAGAGGAATTTGCAGCTCATTCCAGAGTTCCAGTCATTAATGCGCTCACAGATGACTACCATCCTTGTCAATTATTAGCAGACGTTCAAACCTTCGTTGAACACCGAGGTTCCATCAAGGGCAAGACAGTGACCTGGATAGGTGATGGTAATAATATGTGCCATTCGTTTATTAACGCCGCTAGACAATTTGATTTTAAACTCAACATTGCTTGTCCAGACGGCTATTTACCTAATGCACAATTAATGGCGATCAATGCCAACCGGGTGCAACTTATACAAGATCCTAAACAGGCCGTCATAGGCAGTCACTTGGTCGTCACTGACACGTGGGCATCTATGGGCCAAGAAGATGAGAAAAAAGCTCGCTCAGCCAGTTTCGAGAACTACCAAGTAAACCCTGCTCTAATGAATTTGGCAGACCCAGAAGCGCTATTCATGCATTGCTTACCCGCCTATCGGGGCTTAGAAATTAGTCATGACATGTTTAATGACCCACGCAGCGTGGTGTTTGATGAGGCCGAGAACCGTTTGCACGCTCAAAAGGCGCTTATGGAATTTTTATTACTAGAGCCCAAGGTATAAGTAGACCCAATGATTGAGTTAAGACACCTGCGCACGCTAGCAGCCCTTCGAGAAACAGGCAGCCTTGTTGAGGCGGCTGAGAAAGTTTTCCTGACTCAGTCAGCTTTATCACACCAAATTAAAGACCTTGAACACAAGCTCAATTTAGATCTGTTTATACGCAAAACAAAACCGGTAGAATTTACCACTGCTGGTCAACGATTATTGCTGCTTGCAGATGATTTGTTACCACAAATTCGTAATACTGAGCGTGAACTTAGTCGTCTCGCTGCAGGGTCCGTAGGCCGCCTCAACATTGCCATAGAATGCCACAGTTGTTTTCAATGGTTAATGCCCAGTTTAGACATTTATCGGGCTGATTGGCCAGAAATGGAACTTGACTTATCCAGTGGTTTCAACTTTGCCCCACTACCCGCACTGCGCAGTGGAGAATTAGATTTGGTGATCACTGCGAACCCTAAAAATCTCCCTGGCATAAGCTATGTACCCTTGTTCAGCTATGAATCTGTGCTTGCGGTTAGTAATCATCATCCACTGGCTTCAAAAACCTTTATAGAAGCCCAAGATCTGTCTGATCAAACACTTATTTGTTACCCAGTTGATCGCGATATGCTCGATGTATTTGTACAGTTTTTGGAGCCTGCCGAAATTGAACCTGCCGCCATAAGGCATGCTGAACTGACCGTCATGATGATGCAGTTAGTCGCGAGTGGTCGGGGAGTATGTGCATTGCCAAATTGGGCTTTAGAGGAATACTCCAGCCGTGGTTATGTGACGGCTATACCAATGTCGCAAGCTGGTATTTGGTGCACCCTTTATGCGGCAGTGCGCAGTGACCAAGCCGATAGTAAATATATGATGGATTTTCTTGTTACGGCCAGAGAAACGTCTGCCGCCACTTTAGTGGGTGTTAAACAGACAGATCAGCAGGGTCAGGCATTGCAGGCCCCTGAGGATTGTCTTTAGGCTGGTGTACTGGAACTCGGATCATCATGTTAGCGCCACCAAGGGATTCGCTTCGACCTGCAATGGCCCGGCCTCCATGCCAATAGGCGATGCGTCTAACAATGGATAAGCCTAATCCAAACCCACCTGTCTTTCGGTTACGGCTTTCATCTAAACGGGTAAATGGAGCAAATACTTGGCCATAGTCAGACTCTGGTATACCGGGTCCGTCATCCTCAATACTCAACACACAAAAGTCACCTTCGATGTGATACCCGAGGGACACGTTAGCTTGGGCATACTTACATGCGTTGCCCAACAAATTTTGGCAAGCTCTGCGCAACTGCACAGGTTCTGCATCAATGATTAGACCATCGAGCAAAGAGTCTACCTTAATACTTAACTGAGGGTTCAGGGGTGCATATTGGCCACACATATTGGTAAGGATGTGGTTCACATCTACCTTTTGAAAAATAATTCTTGGGCCTCCATCTTCTAGATGAATATAGGTCATTATTTCGGCCACTAGGTCGTTAATTTCTTCTAGATCTTGCGCCATTCCTTTGCAGGAAGATTTCATACGCTGTTGCTGTTCACTGACACTATCGCCCTCTAAAATATCTTGCAATAACTGCAGAGCAAAGCTTAAACGTGCCACTGGGGTTCGAATTTCATGGGAAATAGCCGCCATTAACTCTTGCTGCAGAGCCATGCGTTTTTCCATACGCCCCAAGTTCGTTGGGTTGACTGGCAAAACCACTTAATTCTCCTTAACAAATAGATAGCCTCGACTACGAACCGTCTTAATCCGCCGAGGGTGCTCTGGATCATCACCAATTTTTGACCTAATTCGCGACACTCTCACGTCGATTGAACGGTCTTGACCATTGTACGAAATGCCTCGCAAGGCAGAGAAAATTTCTTCCCGGCTTAGTACTCTTCCAGCATTGCTAGCTAGCAGCCACAGCAAGTCAAACTCTGCACTGGTTAAATCAATGTCCTCATCGCCTAGCCAAGCTTCACGCATTGAATTGTCTATAATCAGACTGCCAAAATGGTGCCTAGAATCAGTAGGTTCTTGCAATCCAATAGTGTCTGAAGCCGCTTTTAACTTACTACTGCGACGTAACATGGCACTTATCCGAGCCAGCAATAACCTTGGCGTTACTGGCTTAGAAATATAATCATCGGCACCAACTTCCAGGCCTACCACTTGGTCTAATTCGTCAGTGCGGGCTGTTAGCATAATTATAGGACCGCTATATTCAGACCTCACTAACCTACATACACCCAAACCATCTTCCCCTGGTAACATCAAATCCAAAATCACCAAGTCAGGTTGTTCGGCCTTAATTCTTTCTACCGCAACTGCTCCATTGTGCTCCACACTCACACTCAGGCCGTTATTGCTTAAATACTCTCTAGTAAGTTCAGCCAAACGCTCATCGTCTTCGACAATTAAAATTTGCGTACTTTGATTAAAATCCACGCTTTAGTCCTAGGTTATCTATTAACCAGTCAAATTGACCTAATTATTGAATTAGAAATAAATAATTACATACTGTTATCTTAAAATAACTATATGTAACATAATATAGTCTAATGTAAGCAAAAGTAAACCACATCAGAACAGTTAGCGTGCGTGTGAGAACCAATTTTGTTCAAGCAAGTGTGCCATAAACTCATATCTGCCCTGTTATACTTAAACGTTAAATTCAAATATAACTTAGTACGATTGAACCTTACGCATAGGCGTGATATAAAATGACGATCTATAGTGCACTGCGTAACGCATTGTCAAACCTACCCTTTTTTGGCTCTCCTAATGAAACCTTGGTCTCCTACTAGCTGGCGCGAATTTCCAATATTACAGCAACCTAACTACCCCAATGCCGATTCCGTGACTCGAATTGAACAACAGTTGTCTCAGCTACCTCCATTGGTATTTGCAGGTGAAGCACAGGCGTTAAAACAACAATTAGCACAAGTCACTGATGGCCATGCATTTTTAATACAAGGCGGGGATTGTGCAGAAAGTTTTGCCGAGTTTAATGCCTCTAATATTCGGGATACGTTTAAAGTCATGTTGCAGATGGCGGTGGTATTAACCTTTGCAGGCAGTTGTCCAGTGGTCAAGGTTGGTCGTTTGGCAGGTCAGTTTGCGAAACCTAGATCGGCTGATACCGAAACCTTTAGTGGGGTAGAACTGCCTAGTTATCGGGGCGACATTATTAACAGTTCAGATTTCACTGCAGATGCTCGAGTGCCCAATCCAGAACGTTTAGTTCAGGCCTACAATCAGTCTGCAGCGACTCTTAACTTGCTCAGGGCGTTTGCACAAGGTGGTTTTGCCGACTTGAATAAAGTACACCAGTGGAATCAGGACTTCGTGCGGACGAGCCCCCTTGGCGCCCGTTATGAAGATTTGGCAGACCAAATAGACCGTTCTTTGAGCTTTATGAATGCCTGTGGGTTAAATGCGGGTAATACCCCACAACTTCACCAAACTAGTCTTTACACGTCTCACGAAGCCCTGCTTTTAAACTATGAACAAGCATTAACCCGCCAAGATAGCCTGACTAATGATTGGTACGATTGTTCGGCCCATATGCTTTGGATTGGAGACCGAACTCGACAAGTCGAAGGTGCCCATGTCGAGTTTTTACGGGGTGTTAAAAACCCCTTAGGCTTTAAGGCAGGCCCCACCATGAAAGCGGACGACATGCTGCGTTTACTGGATATACTCAATCCAGACAATGAAGCTGGTCGCATTAATATTATTGCTCGCATGGGAGCGGATAAGGTAGAAACCTATCTGCCAGAGTTGATTCGGGCCGTTGAAAGAGAGGGGCGCAAGGTTCTTTGGAGTAGCGACCCTATGCATGGCAATACCATTAAAACCCATACTGGCTATAAAACTCGCCAAGTCAAAGACATTTTAAGGGAAGTAAAAAGCTTTTTTGACGTGCATGCTGCAGAAGGAACATATGCGGGTGGTGTGCACTTTGAAATGACCGGACAGGATGTCACTGAGTGCATGGGCGGCGCCCATGATATCACTGCCGAAGGCTTAGCTGACCGTTACCACACGGCCTGTGATCCGAGACTCAATGCAGATCAAGCTTTGGAGTTAGCTTTTTTGATTGCTGATACTTTAAAACAGGCGCGCATCAACCGCTAAGGCCTGCTCTTGCTGCTAGATGGCCAACTTAATTGAGCCATCTGGCACACAGCAACAAACTAAAATTTCATCATCTTCCAAAGGCACTAGGCTGTCTTGCACCCATTTTACCTTACCAGCAGTGAGTTTAACTTTACAACTGCCACAATAACCCCCACGACAGCTATAGTTAACTCGGATTTGGTGCTCTTCCATACTATCCAAAAGGGAGAACTCTTCACCATAGGTAAAGGTCTGTACTTCGTTAACGGTGACTGTTCCACTCATTGATTAGGGCCCCAGCACTTAGAGGATCTCGACCATCATAGGTCGAAATCATCAAAGTCTGAGTCTTCCATATTGCTGTCAATAGCACCGACAAGGTATGAGCTAATTTCAGCTTCTTGAGGCGCCACCTGAACATTATCACTCACTAACCATGCATTCATCCATGGCAAGGGATTACTGCGCACTTCAAATATTTCATCAAACCCCAAACCACGGAGGCGGATATTGGTGATGTAATCTACATAATTGCTCAGTATTTCAGCGTTCAAGCCAATCATTGAACCGTCTTTAAACAAGTACTTAGCCCAGTCACGTTCCTGCTCTGCCGCTTCGCGGAAGATCTCTATCACTTCATCTTTACACGATGCTGCAATGGCCACCATTTCTGGGTCATCTTGGCCATTAGCCATTAAATTAAGCATGTGTTGAGTGCCTGCCAGATGCAAAGCTTCATCCCGAGCGATCAGCTTAATCACCTTGGCGTTACCCTCCATGATGGCCCGTTCAGCAAAGGCAAAGCTGCAGGCAAAACTCACGTAGAAACGCACGGCTTCGAGCACGTTAACCGAAGCAACAGTCAGATAAAGCTGACGTTTTAGGGCACTTAAGCTCACCTCAATCTGTTTACCATTAATCTGGTGTGTGCCCACTCCCAACAAACTGTATTGACTACACATTTCAATGAATAAGTCGTAATAACGCGTCACTGTCTCAGCACGTTTTACAATTTCTGGATTATCGACAATATCATCAAAAATGATACTAGGGTCATCCACCACATTACGAATGATGTGGGTATAACTGCGGCTGTGGACTGTTTCGCTAAAGGACCATGTTTCAAGCCACGTCTCTAACTCAGGCAAGGACACAACGGGCAAAAATGCAATGTTAGGGGAACGACCCTGCACACTATCGAGTAAGGTTTGATACTTCAAATTACTTAAAAATATGTGCCGCTCATGCTCTGCCATGGCCATAAAATCTTTACGGTCAGTGGATAAGTCAACTTCTTCTGGACGCCAAAAGAAAGATAATTGTTTTTCGATTAGTTTTTCAAAAATAGCGTGACGTTGCTGGTCATAACGGGCAACGTTAACGTTTTGACCAAAGAACATCGGCTCTTTTAAAGGGTCATTTTTAACCTTATTAAAGGTGGAATAAGCCATGTATATCTCGTAGGTGTAAAATTATATCTATCATATTTTTGATGCTTTACTCACTAGAGCTTACAAGCACCGCTGTCGCAACCATCATCTTGCTCATCATTGGCACCGTCACGGGTGTTATGGTAATACAAAGTCTTAACCCCATACTTGTAGGCAGTAAGAAGGTCCTTTAATAGAATTTTCATAGGTACTTTTTCATTTTCAAAACGCACCGGATCGTAGTTGGTATTAGCAGAGATAGCCTGATCAACAAACTTTTGCATGATGCCTACCAACTGTAAATAACCTTCATTATTTGGAATGCTCCAAAGTAACTCATAAGCACTGCGCAGACGTTTAAATTCAGGCACCACTTGTTTAAGAATGCCATCTTTGCTGGCCTTAACACTCACATAACCTCGTGGAGGCTCAATACCATTGGTGCTGTTGGTGATTTGACTAGACGTCTCACAAGGCATCAGTGCTGTGAGGGTACTGTTACGTAGGCCATGATCTTTAATCTGCTGACGTAACGCATCCCAATCCAGCAACACCTCTTGGTCACAGAACTTATTGATGTCTTTTTTGTAACTATCAATGGGCATTACACCTTGGGAGTAAAAGGTATCACCATAGGCAGGGCAAGCCCCTTGTTCTTGTGCTAAACGACTAGAAGCTTGGAGTAAGTAGTACTGAACGGCTTCAAACGTGCGGTGCGTCAGCGCATTACCAGATCCATCAGAATACTTGGCCCCATTTTTAGCCAAGTAATAGGCAAAGTTGGTCACGCCCACACCCAGTGTGCGACGTTTCATACTCGCTTCATAAGCAGCTGGAACTGGGTATTCTTGATAATCAAGCAAACTATCTAAGGCCCGCACGATTAAGTCTGCTAGGTTTTCCAATTCATCTAGATCATCTAAAGCACCCAAATTAAAGGCCGATAGCGTACATAAAGCAATTTCACCACTCGCATCATCGATACTGTCCAATGGTGAGGTTGGCAAAGTGATCTCTAAACACAGATTGCTCTGACGTACCGGCGCTTTTTTCGGATCAAAAGCACTACGGGTATTACAATGGTCTACATTTTGTAGATAAATACGTCCCGTTTGAGCTCGCTCTTGCGCAAATTTACTAAATAGATCCACCGCCTTAACTGTGCGCTTGCGAATCGTTTCGTCAGCCTCGTAAATGGCGTAGAGCCTTTCAAATTCGTCCTGATCGGCAAAGAAGGCATCGTATAGCCCAGGCACATCTGACGGACTGAATAAGGTGATATTGCCACCCTTAATTAGGCGCGTATACATCAACCGATTGAACTGCACCCCGTAATCCATGTGCCTCGCCCGGTTTTCTTCTACACCACGGTTATTTTTCAAAACCAATAAAGACTCAACTTCTAAATGCCAAATGGGATAAAACAAAGTCGCAGCTCCCCCCCGCACCCCCCCTTGTGAACAGCTTTTGACCGCTGTTTGGAAGTGTTTGATGAAGGGAATCATGCCCGTGTGAAATGCCTCTCCACCACGAATAGGACTGCCCAGCGCCCGCAATCTACCAGCGTTAACACCGATACCTGCGCGCTGACTCACGTATTTAATAATGGCGGAGGACGTGGCATTGATTGAGTCTAAAGAGTCACCACATTCTATGAGTACGCAGGAACTAAATTGACGCGTTGGGGTGCGTACCCCTGACATTATAGGCGTCGGTAAAGAGATTTTAAATAGCGACACTGCATCGTAAAACCGCTGCACATAATCTAAACGAGTCGCCTTAGGGTAGTTAGAAAACAGGCAAGCACCAACCAACATATACAAAATTTGGGCACTTTCGTGAATCTGCCCTGTCACTCGATTTTGTACTAGGTACTTGCCTTCCATCTGTTTGACCGCTGCATAGCTGAAATTCATATCGCGGGAGTGGTCTAAACAACCATCAAGTTGGTCGAATTCAGCGGTAGTATAATCTTTTAACAGGTCACTATCGTAACGTTTGAGAGCCACCATTTCCTTCACGTGTGCGCCCAAATGAGGGGGCTCAAAACGGCCAAAGGCACGCTTTCGAAGATGGAAAATAGCCAAGCGGGCAGCCATATATTGGTAATCTGGCGTCTCTTCAGAAATTAGATCGGCTGCAGACTTAATAATAGTTTCATGGATATCCGAAGTGCGAATGCCATCGAAGAATTGAATGTGTGCCTTTAATTCAACTTGAGAAACCGAAACATCCTCTAGGCCTTCTGCAGCCCAGTCTATCACCCTGTGGATCTTGTCTAAGTCAATTTTTTCTTGTTGTCCATTGCGCTTTGTTACCATCAAACCTTGCATTGATCTGCCTATTTCTTGGTTGACATTTACTTTTTCCAGCTTTAAAAGCTGGAGGAATTTGGTATAATTGGAAGCTATGGCAATTAGTGATCAAAACACCCTAAATCACTATATATTGTGCCTCACAACAAGATACGACACCAAATATAGACATTTGATCAGATAAAATCAAGCTGTAAATCACTAAAAAACTAGCCAGTCAGTCTTGACACGGTGCGAGGCCAGACAACCCGTGAGTCTCCAACTAGAAACCTATTTGTTGTTTTTTTGTAATCAATAAATATACCCTTAATCGAGAAAATATGGGATTGCAAGGAAGCGCCTGATACAATGAAAACCAACGATTAATTGGCAGTCAAAGGATTTTTAACCCATGTCTCAAATAACTTTATCCGTTGGCGATCTGCCGGTCAGTAATACACGACCATTTACTCTTTTTGGCGGCATGAATGTGCTTGAGTCAAAAGATCTCGCTCTAGAAATTGCTGATCATTATGTCAACACGGCACACAAGCTGAACATACCCTATGTGTTTAAAGCGTCTTTCGATAAGGCTAACCGCTCATCAGTGAATTCTTTTCGCGGGCCAGGCTTGGATAAAGGACTAGAAATATTAGCCGCAGTAAAATCAACCTTTAACGTGCCAATCATCACTGATGTTCATGAGCCACATCAGGCCCAGGCGGCGGCAGAAGTGGCTGATGTTATCCAACTGCCAGCGTTTTTGTCCCGCCAGACTGACCTAGTCGTCGCTATGGCAAAAACTCAAGCCGTCATTAATATCAAAAAAGCCCAATTTTTAACGCCTCATGAAATGGCACATATTATTACCAAATTTAAAGAAGCAGGTAACGACCAATTAATGCTATGCGAAAGAGGCAGTAGTTTTGGCTACAATAACCTCGTGGTAGATATGTTAGGTTTTGGTATTATGAAGGAGTTTGGCCATCCACTGCTTTTCGACGTCACCCATGCCTTGCAGATCCCAGGCGGTCAAAAAGATGCTGCGGGTGGCAGACGCGCTCAAGTCACTCAACTGGCCCTCGCTGGCATGTCACAAGGCATTGCTGGTTTATTTCTTGAAGCTCACCCTAATCCAACCCAAGCTAAGTGTGATGGGCCATGTGCCCTGCCACTGTCGCAGTTAGAAGCTTTTTTAACTCAAGTTAAGGCCATCGATGATTTGGTAAAGTCATTACCTGTGCTCGATACTCAATGCTAAGCTGCGATTTCTAAGACCCCAGCAGCACAAAATCGGTAGCGCTCACGGTTTGTTGCTGCTGATGATGCCAAGATTCAGTCGTCTGCCAATGGTCTACCCAATCTGTATCTAGCTGCGGTCGCGCGAGCAGTCTTTGTTTACGCAACTGTTCAGGCGTATCGACAAATATAGATAGTTGTATCATGTCGCGTAGAGGTTCACTAAAGGCATAAACCCCATCAATTAACAACACCCCAAAGGGCAATAATTCAAGTGTTTGATTACTTTCCCCCCCTAACCAGTCATAAGGCTTGTAGCCAACCTTAACGCCATTAGTTAATGGATTGAGTATGTTTTTTTTGAATTCAGTGACGTTAAAATACCCTTCACAAGCTTGCCGTTGTTGCAGTTTTTTTCTTTGAGTTGGAGTTAACGGATGATAGAAATCATCTAACTTAAGCACCTGAGGATGGGCCCAAGACTCTATTTCTAGTGCCAGAGCTTGGCAAAAAGTTGTCTTTCCTGCACCACCACAGCCATCTATGGATATAATTAACAGTTGACCTGGCTGGTACCTAAGTCGAGCTAGTGTAGCAATGTGTTGAATTTTTTCTAACCACATTTTCCCTCCATAGAAAATATTTGACTAGGCATTATAAATAATGAGTCGACCCAACTGCACGTGAACGGCGCAAAGAATAGCATACCCGCTTATTATGTCTACTGCAGATTAAACTAACCCATTGTTAATGCTAACTTGAGTGTTAACACTTGCGCTATGTGCATTAGTTACCTAATATCTTTATCATTCAAGGTTATTAATTTTTTCCATCATCGCTTATGCTTTTAGTCATCTCACCTGCCAAAACTCTAGATTTTGAAACGCTTAGCCACTCGTCGCTGACTAGTCGCGCCGATTATTTGACCGAAGCTCAAGGATTAATTGACGTGCTGGCACCCATGCCGCCGCAAGATATTGCCCAACTTATGAAATTGAGTGATAAATTAGCTGCCCTCAATACGGCTCGCTATGGCAGTTGGCAAACACCTTTTACCCTTGATAATGCCAAACAAGCGATTTTAGCTTTTAAGGGCGATGTGTATACTGGCCTACAAGCTGAAACACTCACTGACGTACAACTCAACTTTAGCCAATCTCATTTGCGCATCCTATCTGGATTATATGGTTTGTTAAGACCATTGGATCTGATGCAGGCATATCGGCTGGAAATGGGCACTAAATTAGCCACCCAAAAAGGTAAAGATCTATACGCCTATTGGGGCAATACGATTACTGAGGGGCTCAATACGATGCTCATTCAACAAACCAATCCTGTGTTAGTGAATCTAGCGTCCAATGAGTACTTCAAATCAGTTGCTACCAAACAATTAGTTGGACGCCTTTTAACACCTGTATTTAAAGATCGTAAAAATGGTCAATACAAAATAATTAGTTTCTTTGCAAAAAGAGCGCGCGGTATGATGGCTCGGTACATCATCGAAAATGAACTGACAGAAGTAGAAGACATCAAAGCCTTCAACCAATCAGGCTATTATTATAGCGCAGAGCAAAGCACTGAAGACCAATGGGTATTCCTCCGAGAAGAAGCGTAACTTGGCTGATTGAGGTATAGGTTAACTCAATTTAAACCCGCTAAGGGCACGCTGAACGCGCTATACCAACCACAGCCACAACAGGCCATAACGGGCCGCTTTGCCTAAGGCAATCAGACTTAAACTCAGTTTCTTTGGCCAGCCTAAGTAACCAGCAGCCAAACAAAAACCATCGCCTACAAAGGGCACCCAACTTAGCAATAACAACCAAGCACCATGGCGATTCAGTTGATCGGTGCGCTTCGCTGATAAATTGAACTGATGCGTTAAACGATGTCTGATGTTTTGTAAAATTGTGCGTTGCGGTTCGTTTTTGCCCTGAAATTCGGACTGAGTTTGGGACTGGTTCTGGGAGTGGGACTGTCTAGCCAATGAGAGGGGCTTGAGTTTAAGCGCCAATAAAGTACCCATAAAAAAAGTAACACAAGCTCCTAAGGTATTACCTAACGTTGCCACAAGCCATAACCAAAATGCACTCTCTGGCTGCTCTATTAACATGCCAGCCAATAATATTTCCGAACCACCAGGAAGCAGCGTCGCAGCTAAAGCGCTATACCCAAATAAAGCTAACCAAGACACTCAGTTAACTCATTGGGTAAATGGATTCTGCGTACATATGCAGTTCCTCTAAAATCGCAATTTTAGCAGGGTCCTTAGTTTTTTCACCCAGCTCGTTGAGTTCTTTGGCAAAATGCTCATAAGTGCGGGCCCCAGAAGCGCTCGCATCGAGCAGACGTTCACTGCGAAAAGCTTCCCAAGCCTGCATTTCATCACCACTTAAAAGGTGTGGATAGTTGCGGGCTTTGAGGCGAAACAACATGGCATCTAGACGACTGTCAGAAAAAACAAATGCGCCTTCATTCCAGGTCGAGGGATCTTGCGCATGCACTTGCTGCATTTGCTTGCGATCCTTGTCACTGAAAAACCCGCCACCATATAAGTTAGCGTCTGGGTCTAGGGATGGGAAATCGGGTCGCTGCGCAAAGGCCTCGACAAGCGCCTTACACAAATCCTCATCTTGCCGTAAATACTGAAGGTGTTTTTGACATTGAGTTTTATCGATATAAAACTGATCAGCCTGTTCGTCAGATAAAGTTTGTAGCGGAGCCACTACAGGGCATTTATTGACATGAACTTCTTTCACTGCCGGCCGCACAGTGCCTTTGGGCAGATCGTCTTTTTGACTAAATAGAAGTGCTTGCAGTTGTGTCGAATTGTAGCCTTGCCAAACCCGAGGATCTTGGCGTAAATCAAACACCAGCGCCCCATTATTGTTGCTAGGGTGCTTTGCAAAGGCTCCTACTAAAGCCATATACCCATTATCACGCCCATACATAGACGACACGTGCAACACTGGCTTACGCATTTGAAGATCTAATTGCCCCCATACCTGGGCTTTATGCTTGAGCTGAAAAACATAATTATACAAGCGAGGTTGAGCTTGTTTGAGTCGCCGAGCTAATTCAATGGTGGCCCGCACATCAGCTAGGGCATCATGAGCGTCACTATGCTCAATGCCATTAGCAGGGGCCAATTGATCTAACTTCAGAACTAATTCACCAGCTTCATTGAGCGGCCAATTGATGCCTTCAGGACGAATGGATGAAGCAGTGCGCACTAGGTCGATTAAATCCCAGCGGCTGTTACCCCCTTGCCATTCGCGTGCGTAGGCATCAAAAAAGTTTCGATACAGGCCAAAGCGGGTGAACTCATCATCAAACCGCAAACTGTTGTAACCCAAACTGCAGGTTCCTGGCTGGCTCATTTGCTCATTGATGAGGGCCATGAATTCAAACTCAGGTAACCCTTCTTGCAGACATTTTTGGGGCGTGACACCTGTCACCAAACATGCACCAGCAGATGGCAAGTAATCATCTGCTGGCCGGCAATACCACATCATGGGTGCGCCAATCAGATTAAATTCTAAATCAGTGCGAATTGCAGCAAATTGTGAAGGTCGGTCCCAACGAGGGTCTAAACCAAAGGTTTCATAATCGTGCCACAACAATGTTTGAGTTTGGTCCGGTTGGTATGCCACGCAAAAGCTCCTTAGGTCTGCGCCAGTGAGTTACCGGCGATAGGTTTGTTCTACGAAAGGCATTTTACACACTCTACAAGGCAATTGCTTGCCACGCACTTGGGCAAACACTTGAGTGCCAATGCTACTAAAGGCGTTATCAAGGTAACCCATAGCAAGAGGAGCAGATAAGCTTGGTCCAAACCCACCTGATGTTACCACTCCAATCACGTGACCCTCTGCTGTCACTAACTCAGCACCCTCTCGCACAGGAGCTTTACCTTCAGGTAATAAGCCAACACGTCCTCGATTGGCTCCATTGGCCATTTCAGCAAGAATAACGTCTGCGCCAGGAAAGCCACCTTCACGCTCTCCCCCTGCCCGACGACTTTTTTGAATACCCCAGTTTAAATTGGCAGCCACAGGCGTCGTACCTGGGCTTAAGTCATGACCATACAAACATAAACCCGCCTCTAACCGCAGCGAATCACGCGCACCTAAACCAATCCACTCCACTTCGTCAAACGCCAACAAACGCGTTGCTAAATTTTCTGCGTTTTCATTAGCCACAGAAATTTCGAAGCCATCTTCTCCCGTATAACCTGCTCGGCCTATAAAACAATCGTAGCCTAAAATGGAGACCGCTTTGGCATCCATAAAGTGCATGGCTTCTGTGGCTGGCGCCAAACGCGCCATTGCTGCTCCAGCCATGGGGCCTTGCAGAGCTAATAGAGATCGTCCATCAAGTACTTCAAGGTCAATATTATGGCCTAAGTGAGCTCTCATATGAGCGATATCTTGGTCTTTGCAGCCTGCGTTAACCACGATAAAAAAATGATCACCTGCATTAGTCACCATTAAATCATCCATAATGCCACCCGCAGCATTAGTAAAAAACCCATACCGCTGACGCCCTTGCTCAAGATTGACGAAGTCTGCGGGAATCATACTTTCTAAAGCCAATGCCACAGACTTCATTGAGGCCCCAGAAAGGCGTATTTGCCCCATGTGTGAGACATCAAATAAACCGACTTTAGCACGGCAATGAAGGTGCTCTTGTTTGACCCCCAATGGGTATTGCACTGGCATATCATAACCAGCAAAAGCAACCATTTTAGCTCCAGCTGCAACGTGCATGTTATGCAAAGGGGTGGTTATTAAAGAATCAGACATGGGCTTCTCTCAGCTTTAGGGCAGTTGAATTATACTGAAAGTATAAGCAAGTTTCCTATAGGAAACAAATTTTGTTTGTATCAATATCGACATATCACCCGTTTAACATGAGTTTATCGAGCGGCAATCCATAACACGAGCGCATCTTTCTCACTTAAACTTACCAAGGCATGCCCCATATTTGCATCGTAGTACATACTGTCACCTACCGCCATCACAACGGGCTCATAAAACTCCGTGTAGAGGGCTAACTCTCCTTCCAACACCAGCAGAAACTCCTCACCTTCGTGACGCACCCAATCACCAAAGTCATTAAAACTACGAGCCCGAACCCGAGTTTTAAACGGCACCATCTTTTTGCGCGCAAGGTCTGTTGATAATAGCTCATGTTCATATGTACTGGTCGGGTGTGGTGTGCCTGCACCAGCCTTAGTAAGCACTCTTCGGCCAGAGGCCATAGTGCTGCGTGGCTTTGCAAAGAGTTGAGGGATGTCAATTTGTAACCCATTGGCTAACTTTTGGACCGCCGTGAAGGTGGGTGAGATTTGCTCATTTTCGATCTTAGAAAGGGTTGAGCGTGCTAACCCTGTTTTTTGGCTAGCCTCTTCTAGGGTTAAACTTAAACTCTGACGAATTTCCCGCAAGCGCTTGCCTAACTGCAACGGTTCGACACTTGTTTGCAGGCCAGAACCAGACTCAATTTTTAACTCAGGCATATCCGGTTGTTCTACTGACATGATATTGCTCATTGATTTAATAAGATAATAAACATGCTAACACGGCTTTTGTCTGTCGTCATGTCACAGAACTGAGAGGCCTTTGCCATTAAACAAAATAGGGAAAAGTTTCCTATAGGCTAATTTATTGATTGAAAGAAATCAAAATGCTATGCTTGCAAACAAATTCTTGGGTCTTTTATCGATAGACCCTTGAGACGTTTATCAACACTGACCAGGAGCTAAAAATCATGAGCAATATTCCTGCTGAATTGCTTTACACCAACACCCATGAGTGGATCTCTGACAATGGCGATGGGACTATTACTGTGGGCATTACCCATCACGCTCAAGAGTTATTAGGAGACATTGTATTTGTTGAAGCGGCAGATATCGGTCGTAGCCTTGATGCCGGTGAAGAGTACACGGTTATTGAATCTGTCAAAGCGGCATCAGACTCCTATGCACCTGTAGCTGGAGAAATCATCGCCGTTAACGAAGCATTAGAAGATGCCCCTGAAACAGTCAATGAAGATCCCTATAACGAAGGATGGATTATAAAGATCAAATTAGCTGATGATGCTGATCTGGGCTCTCTGCTGAGTGCCGAAGCCTATACTGATGTTGTGGCTAGCGAAGACTAAGCTACAAACCCCCACGTTTAATGCCTTGCTAGTCTTGGCTTTACACCTTGTTAATTGCACTATGTGAGGATGCCTTATGTCTGCACCTACTTTT
Source organism: Candidatus Njordibacter sp. Uisw_058 (assembly GCF_047730065.1). Classification (GTDB taxonomy): domain Bacteria; phylum Pseudomonadota; class Gammaproteobacteria; order Pseudomonadales; family Balneatricaceae; genus Njordibacter. The sequence continues at coordinate 811,089 of NZ_CP159829.1, read as the reverse complement.
ACTAGAACACCCATTTCACAGCTACTACAAACCGATGCGTTTATTGAGCGCCACATTGGCCCCAATGCAGCCGACAATGAAGCCATGTTGAGCTTTCTTAATGTGGCCAGCATTGATGCATTACTGGATCAAACGGTACCTGACAGTATCCGTTTAAGTAAAGCTTTAGATCTACCCGCTTCCCGCTCCGAAGTAGATACACTAGCCCAACTTAGAACAATGGCTAATAAAAACATTGTCAATGTTTCTTGTATTGGTATGGGCTACAGCAACACCCTGGTGCCCAATGTTATTTTACGTAACGTGATGGAAAACCCTGCCTGGTATACAGCTTATACTCCCTACCAGCCAGAGATCGCTCAAGGGCGTTTAGAAGCATTACTTAATTATCAACAAATGGTTATGGATCTCACGGGGATGGAATTAGCCAACGCCTCGTTACTTGACGAAGCTACGGCAGCAGCAGAAGCCATGGCCCTTTGTAAACGTGCGAATAAAAAGAAGAGTGTCACTTTTTTTGTAGATGAGAACACTCATCCACAAAATCTTTCTGTGATCCGCACACGGGCAGAATACTTTGGCTTTGAGATTGTTACGGGCAACCCAACAACAGACTTAGCCCAACATGATGTGTTTGGTGTCATAGTGCAATACCCCGGCAGTGATGGCAGTATTAGTGACTTAAAAAGCATCATTGATGAGGCCCACGAGCAAAATGCTTTAGTGGCAGTGGGAGCTGATATCATGAGTTTGGTATTGCTTAAATCCCCAGGCCAGCTGGGTGCTGACGTGGTGTTTGGCTCTAGCCAACGCTTTGGTGTGCCCTTAGGCTTTGGTGGCCCTCATGCTGCATTCTTCGCCAGTAAAGATAAATATAAACGATCGATTCCAGGTCGTATTATTGGTGTCTCTGTTGACACTAAGGGTAAGCCTGCACTGCGTATGGCAATGCAAACCCGAGAGCAACATATCCGCCGAGAAAAGGCTAACTCTAATATTTGTACAGCCCAAGCTTTGTTAGCCAATATGTCATCTTTTTATGCGGTATACCATGGCCCAAGCGGTTTGCGAACCATTGCCAACCGCATTCAACGCTTAACTGCCATTTTATCAGCTCAGCTTGACACTCTAGGTTACCCCGCCAGTAATCAAAGCTTTTTTGACACCTTAACTGTCCCTGCCAAGGGCCAGCAAGAGGAAATTTATCAACGGGCCTTGGGTGATGGTTATAATTTACGTAAAGTGGGTACTGACAGCCTAGGTATTAGTCTGGACGAAACCACCCAAGTGAGCCACGTGCAAGCATTGTTAAATATTTTTGCAGGCACTCACGTAGATTTCGATTTAAGTGCTACTGATACCTTGTGTAGTAGCATTAATATGGGTATGGCACCTGAGTTAATGCGTGAAGATGCCATTCTTGAGCACCCTGTGTTTAACAGCCATCACAGTGAAACAGACATGGTGCGCTACTTGAAGAAGTTGGAGAATAAAGACTTCTCTCTAGTTCATGGCATGATTCCTTTAGGCTCCTGCACCATGAAGCTTAACGCAACTGCGCAAATGGCTGCCGTCACTTGGCCTGAATTTGCCAATATGCACCCCTTCGCACCAGCTGATCAAACTCAAGGCTATATGGAATTAATTCGAGCCTTGGAAGCCCAATTGATAGAAATTACAGGTTACGACAGTGTCTCTATGCAGCCCAATTCAGGGGCCCAAGGGGAATATACTGGCCTTGTTGCTATCCGTAAATACCAACATAGCATTGGTCAGGGTCACCGCAACATTTGTATCATTCCAAGCTCTTCTCATGGCACTAACCCTGCCAGTGCGTCTATGGTGGATATGAAAGTGGTGGTAGTGGGTTGTGATGAACTAGGTAACGTCGATGTTGCAGAACTCAAAGCCAAAGCTGAACAGTACGCCGAGCAACTTTCATGCTTGATGATTACCTACCCTTCTACCCATGGTGTATATGAAGAAAGCGTTGTAGAAATTTGCCAAATCATTCATGACAATGGGGGCCAAGTGTATATGGATGGGGCCAACATGAATGCTCAGGTTGGCGTAAGCAAGCCTGGTCTTATGGGCTCAGACGTGTCTCACCTTAACTTGCATAAAACCTTTGCCATACCCCACGGTGGTGGCGGTCCAGGGATGGGGCCTATTGGCGTAAAGTCTCACCTAGCACCCTTTTTACCTAACCACCCTGTAATCCCCGTGCACGGCAAGACTGACGCTAATGGGGCGGTTTCTGCAGCCCCCTATGGCAGCGGTTCAATCTTACCCATTTCTTGGGCCTACATTAACCTGTTAGGTTCAGAAGGCTTAACACAATCTACAGCACAAGCCATTTTAAGCGCCAACTATATGGCTGCGCGCTTAAGTGAACATTTCCCCATTTTGTATCAAGGCCGCAATGACAGAGTAGCCCACGAGTGCATTATTGACATTCGTCCTCTTAAGGAAACTACGGGCATCAGTGAGGAAGATATTGCCAAGCGCTTAATGGACTATGGCTTTCATGCCCCAACAATGTCCTTTCCAGTGGCAGGTACTTTGATGATTGAGCCAACTGAGTCTGAGCCTAAACGAGAAATTGATCGTTTTTGCGATGCCATGGCCAGTATTCGAGAAGAGATTGAAAAAATTGAAACGGGTGAATGGAGCCCGAAACATAACCCCCTCAAGATGGCTCCCCATACGCAATCTGACTTAGCCAGTCACGGATGGAACCGAGGTTACTCCCGCACTGTTGCGGCATTTCCAACTGCCGCCACGCTAGATGCTAAATTTTGGCCTACGGTTAACCGTATAGATAACGTATATGGTGACCGAAACTTGATTTGCTCTTGTCCGCCTATAAAGGCTTACGAAGTTTAGCTACCATCATCGCTTTCCGTCCTAGCAAGGTTCAACAATGCACTTTGCTAGGACGGGGTCCTCATGCCTTTTTTATTCAACTTAGTGATACCTTTAAACTCATAGTAGTGGCGCGTCTACATGCTTGTGCTAGGCTTAATTGTGGCATTAAAAAGTCACACATAAGCTAGCCAAACGTGCCATTCAGCCTTAATTGATAAATTGCAAACGCCACTTTGCTGAGCCTAAATTTATAGGCTTAGTGATAGTCTGCATCGCCTGTACAGGCAGGTTAGGTATTTAGTTAAATAAAGGTGATACTAAGCATTGACCCACGCCACAATTTGCTATACTTTGCGCCTAAATTTTTACTTAAGATAAATCATTGATAGGCAACCTGTGAGAGCATTGAATCAACTTTTACCCCTATACTTAAGCTGCACGCTTTTGCTTATGGGCAATGGTTTGCTATTTATTATTATACCAATGAGCATGCGCCTCGATGGTCAGGACACTGACGCCATCGGTTTGGTCATGTCACTTTATTTTGTTGGTATGTTGTTGGGTTCTTTGTATGGTCGACATTTGATAAGCCGAGTGGGCCATATCCGTATTTTTGCGGCTTGTGCTTCTGTGGCCACCATGTGTGCCTTGTTGCATAGCATTTGGTCTGTACCCCTAATATGGGGCCTATTACGGATATTAATTGGTTTTACCAACGCCACGTTTTTCATGACTATGGAAACTTGGCTCAGCGAGAGTTCAACCAGTGAAAACCGTGCTACAGTTTTTGGCAGTTATCAGTTTGTCACTTATTTCGGCTTAGCTTTAGGCCAACTGATGCTGAACTTTGCCGAACCACAAGATCCAATTCTCTATATCTACGTAGCGATGTTGTTTTGTTTATGCATGATTCCAGTGCTCATGAGTCGCTCAGGTGGCCCACGATTTATTGAGCCCGAGCCAATGCCCTTAAAAGTCCTCTACCGAACGTCTCCTTTGGGTGTGGTGGGCATCATGATTTCTGGTATTTGTTTAGGGGCTTTTTACAACATGAGTAGTGTCTATGGTGCCGACGTTGGCATGACTAAAAGTCAAATCGCCACCTTTATGAGTGCCACTATGGTGGGCGGCTTTTTGCTCCAATTTCCCATCGGCAAATTGGCTGACTCGTTTGACCGCCGCACCGTCTTAGTCATAACGCTGCTGCTTGCCTGTTTGGCCGCCATGGTGCTGCCTATTATGGCAGTGCGTGATGAAATGGCCATTACTATCGCTTGTGCAGTCATTTTAAGTGGCGCCTTAGCTTGTGTGTATCCAATCGCTTTAGCAGATGCTTTTGATCGACTCAAGCCCACAGAAATGGTGGCAGCTAGTGGTAAACTTATTTTAGCTTACGCCTTGGGAGGCGCCATAGGTCCTTATTCATCGTCGTTGGTGATGAAACATATGGGTCCAGATGCCCTATTTGGCTACTTAATTGTGGCTAGTTTAATATTAGTGGCCTTCGTTATGTACCGAATGAGCATACGCTCTGCGGTACCTGATGCATTGCAAGAATCATTTGTCGTTCAGGGCATGACCCCAATGGCCACAGAACTTGACCCTCGGACAGAATACAACAGTCTGGATGACACGGGCATCGCTGCTGAAACAGTGCTGCTATTGGCCGAAGAAAATCCTGATGATGTGGTTGAAATTGCAGTTAGTGTCGCCCTTAATCAACCAGAAGAGGCTGTCAATATTGCCCAAGCAACCGCCTATCAGTATCCAGAGCAAGCGATTGCTTTGGCCATTGCCTTGGCTGATGAACTGCCCCATTTGAAGCTTGACATTATTACCAATGTGGCAGGTTCTGCGCCTCAGTCGGGTGCAGACTTAGCACGTTACATGTGCGACTTAATTAAACAACAAAAACTGGAACCACACGCTAGTTTTAATGCTCTCAGCCGTCTTACTCTAAAACTATTGGATGAAGCACCTCAACAGGCCGCTGAGATTGCCGCTATTGTGAGCCACGAAATTGCTGATGATATGCCAGAGCTGGTGGCTAAGATTGCTGTGTTAGCAGCCCAAGCGGCACCAGATCAGCGAGTGGAAATAGCCACATCTGTGACCCAAGAAGTACCCAATGCCAGTGTAGAAATAGCCACCGGTGTGGCAGAAACTATCGCCGCAAGTCCAGACGAAGAATTACATACATTCTTGGCCTCAGAAGAAGATGAGAATTATGTTGGAGAAGGCGCAGAACTTGCTATTGCCCTGGGACAAGAAGCCCCAAGTCAGGCCTTCGACATCGCCACAGCAGTAGCAGAAGTATTACCTGAAGACGCTGCGCAAGTGGCTGAGTCCATTGCTCAAACTGATCCTGAACATGCGTCAGATTTAGTGGATAGTATTAGTGAAGTGGTGCCGGAAATGGCTGACGATGTCATGTATGCAGTGGCTAGCTCTTTGCCAGAACAGGCAGAGGAATTGTTGCAAGAGGTATTATCTGATGCCGAATCTAACCAATGATCTGATCAGTGATCTAATGAACTGGCCAAGCGGCAAGGAGTGCTTCTGCGATGGGCCTATTAGCTTCTGGAATAACCATTTCAGACAAAGTTTGGGCATCCACCCACTCTAACGGCTGGCCTTCTAAGCCTTTGGCGACGCCTGAAAATTGTTTCACTAAATAAAAATACAAAGACACGTGCTTATCACTGTAGTCATGGTGTACCGCCTGAAACAGTTCACACGCTTGGGTATCAATGCATAGATCAACCTCTTCTTGTAACTCACGAGCTAACGCTTGAAGGTGAGTTTCATGGGCTTCTGTTTTACCGCCAGGAAACTCCCATTTACCGCCTTGGTGTTGCCAATCAGCTCGCTGGGCCATGAGGATCCTCTGTTCAGAATCGACCACGATTGCCGCCACAACCTCTACCCGTTGGTTAGTCATGGTATTCTTCAACTGCGGTAATCCGCATTAATTTTAACGTAATCATAGGACAGATCTGTGGTCCACACTGTTTCTTTAGTATCACCACGCTTTAAATTGACCCTAATGTTTATCTCATCTTTGTTCATGATTTCTTGTCCTGCTGCCTCACTATAACTTTGTGCACAGCCCCCGTGTTCAACCAACAAGCAATCCCCTAAATGAATAGTGAGGCTGTTAACATCAAGATTAGGCACACCTGCATAGCCCACAGCTGCCAATATGCGGCCCCAATTTGGGTCACTTGCAAACATGGCTGTTTTAATGAGCGGCGAATGGGCTATGGCATAGGCCACCTGCAAACATTCTTCACTGCTAGCGCCACCTAACACCTCAATACTGATGAACTTAGTTGCCCCTTCTCCATCGCGCACAATCGCATGCGCTAACTCTTGCATGAGTTCGGTTAGGGCATGGCTAAATAGAGCGACCAGATCCGTGTCTTCGTCTAAACACAAGTCACTTGCCCCAGTCGCAATCAACATACACGAATCGTTAGTAGACATATCTCCGTCTACCGTAATACGATTGAAGCTTTGATTTACCGCTTGATTTAGCAAATCTTGAGCTAAGGTGGGCGTGCATTTTACATCGCTTGCTACGAACGCCAACATGGTCGCCATATTGGGTCGAATCATACCTGATCCTTTGGCAATTCCAGACAGGCTGATGGAGCGACCCAGATGCTGAAACTGAACACTGGCCCCTTTGGGTCGCGTGTCTGTGGTTAAAATACCCAATGCCGCATCTTCCCAGCCATTTACATCGAGTGCATTAATCGCTTTAGGTAAAGACGATACAATTTTTCCGATAGGGAGCTTTTCACCAATGACTCCCGTAGAAAACGGCAACACTTGAGAACTTTTCAAGTTCAGGGCTTGGGCCAACTCATGGCAGCAGGTCTGGGCATCAGTCTCGCCGTCCAAACCAGTGCCCGCATTAGCATTGCCAGTATTAACGACTAATGCGAGGGGACTATCGCTGAGCAAATGACGACGGCAAAGATGCACGGGTGCTGCACAAAAAGCATTAGCAGTAAATACACCCGCCATACTTGAACCCGCTTGGGCTTCCATTACGACCAAATCTTTGCGCCCTGATACTTTCATACCAGCTTCTGTGGTACCCAATCGAAAACCTGCAATCGGATGATAAACCACCTTAGCTAAGGGTCCAACTGCCATAATTTTGTACCTAATTAATGAGCGTGTATTAGCTCAATTTACCATGACATTGCTTATATTTTTTCCCTGAACCACAAGGACAAACTTCGTTTCTACCCACCTTAACAGGAGGCTTTGATGGACTTCTCACCATGGCCTCACCCATCACTTGCGTCGCAGTTTGAGCTTGGGCTTGTTCATGCTGAAATTGCATTGCTGCTTGTGCACGCTCACGTTTTTGACGCTCTTCAGCAGCAACATCCTCTGGCGAACGCACTTGAACATGACTCAAGATACGAATCACATCTTCTTTAATCGATAACAGAAGTTGCTGAAACAGATCGAAGGATTCACGTTTATATTCTTGCTTGGGATTTTTTTGTGCATAACCACGTAAATGGATACCTTGACGCAGCATGTCCATAGTAGCTAAATGTTCTTTCCAACGAGAGTCAATGACTTGCAACATCACCTGTTTCTCAAAGCCCCGAATCGTTTCTGCCCCAACTACCTCGGTCTTAGCCTGATAGCTCTCACTCAATGTAGTTTGAATTCTTGCACGCAAGCCTTCTTCTTCAAGGCGGTCATCACTATCAAGCCATTGTTGGACTGGCAACTCCATGGCAAATTGTTTGTGTAGTTCTGCCTCTAAGCCGCTCACATCCCATTGTTCTGCCAAACTTTGGGGGGCAATGAATCCATCTATAGAACTATCTACAACTTCAGCCCGAACATTAGTAATCACGTCTGCAATGTCATCTGTAGACATGAGCTCGTTACGCTGGTCGTAAACCACTGTGCGTTGGTCATTGGCAACATCATCGTATTCAAGCAACTGCTTTCGCATATCAAAGTTACGGCCTTCAACTTTGCGCTGTGATTTTTCTATGGCGTTAGACACCATACGGTGCTCAATCGCTTCCCCTTTTTCCATACCCAATTTTTGCATTAGGCCTTTGATACGTTCCGGGGCAAAGATGCGCAAGAGATTATCTTCTAACGATAAAAAGAAACGAGACGAGCCTGGATCACCCTGACGACCCGACCTACCTCTAAGTTGGTTGTCAATGCGTCGCGACTCATGGCGCTCGGTACCTATAATGTGAAGTCCACCAGCGGCCACAACTAAGTCATGACGTGTTTGCCAATCAGCTGTAGCTACTTTTTTGTCATCATCAGAAGCCCCTTGACCTAAGGCAGCTAACTCAACTTCAAGCTTGCCACCCAAGCCAATATCCGTGCCACGGCCGGCCATATTGGTCGCAATAGTCACCGCACTTGGTCGTCCAGCTTCGGCTATAATGGTGGCTTCACGCTCATGTTGTTTGGCGTTTAGGACGTTATGGGCAACATCGGCTTCTGTTAGTGCTGCAGACACTAATTCAGACATTTCAATAGACGCAGTACCCACTAAAACTGGGCGTTTTTGTTCAACACATTGGCGAATATCAACAATGATCGCGTCAAATTTTTCAGCCATCGTTAAATAAACTAGGTCGTTCATGTCTGTTCGTTTGACATCAACATTGGTCGGAATCACCAGCACATCTAAGTCGTATATTTGGTTGAGTTCAAAGGCTTCAGTATCAGCAGTTCCCGTCATACCAGCTAGTTTGTCATAAAGTCTGAAGTAGTTTTGAAAGGTAGTGGAAGCCATGGTTTGACTTTCTTTTTGAATAGACACACCTTCTTTTGCTTCAATGGCTTGATGAATACCCTCTGACCATCGACGGCCTGGCATAGTTCGGCCAGTGTGTTCGTCAACAATCACAATTTGGTCGTCTTGCACGATGTAATCAATGTTTCGAGAGAAAACAACATGAGCCTTTAGACCAGCGTGCACATGATGCAATAGTGTTAAATTGGACGCCGCATAAAGACTCTCTCCTACCGCCAACAGTTCTGCCCCTACCAACAACTCTTCAACGAACTGATGGCCTGCTTCCGTAAGTTCTATGGTCTTGTGGGATTCATCATAAGTGTAATGTCCAGTAGGCTCTTCATCACCTTCTACTGCCGGTTGAATTTCTAATTTGGGCACCAAACCATTGATGGTGAGGTACATTTGCGTGTTATCTTCAACAGGGCCCGAAATAATTAAAGGTGTACGGGCTTCATCAATGAGAATTGAATCAACTTCATCGATAATGGCAAAATTTAGGCTACGCTGGGCCTTATCAATGGCACTAAAGGCCATATTGTCCCGCAGATAGTCAAAGCCAAATTCATTATTGGTGCCGTAAGTGACATCACAAGCATAGGCTTCTTGCTTAATTGCACCGTCTTGGCCAGATAAAATAATTCCCACAGAAAGACCCAAACCTTCATACAAAGGTCGCATCCATTCAGCATCCCGTTGCGCAAGGTAATCATTCACCGTGACAACATGTACGCCGTTTGCAGGAATGGTATTGAGGTAAACAGCCAACGTGGCCACTAGAGTTTTACCCTCACCTGTGCGCATTTCAGAGACTTTACCTTGATGCAAAGCAATGCCACCCACCATTTGAACGTCAAAGTGGCGTAATGCCATCAAACGCACTGATACCTCTCGGCACACAGCAAAGGCTTCAGGCAGTAACTGGTCTAGATTTTCACCGGCCTCAAAACGTGAGTTAAACTCCATGCGTTTAGCTGCCAGATCAGCATCTGACAGAGACTGCATACTGCTCTCTAATGCATTGATCTTATTTACAATTTTATTATATCGTTTGACTTCACGATCGTTTTTACTGCCAAAAAGTGATTTAAAAATCTGTACCATTGTCTTGTCTTTTTATATGCGCTGATGCGCTTGTTAGGGATTAACGCGAGATTTTAAATCTCTCCTTCTTTCATGGGGTCTCAGGATTTTTTTCAAAGGCCTAAAACGTAGAAAAGCCGGAGTTCTTTCAGAACACCGGCCCTTCCGTTGTTGCCAGCTAGGTTGCGGCAGCGGCTGGACTCATATAGGCAATAGGTGAGTCCGCCTCGTCATCAAATGTCACTACTTCCCAAGCATCTTCTTGAGACAATAATTCTCTGAGCAGCATATGGTTTAGACCATGACCCGATTTATGACCCTGGAATTTACCAATTACGCTCAAGCCCAATAGGTACATGTCTCCCACGGCATCCAACACTTTGTGCTTCACAAACTCGTCTTGATAGCGCAGACCATCTTCATTTAGCACTCGATAGTCATCCACCGCGATAGCATTATCTAAGCTGCCACCTAACGCCAAATTTTTAGAACGTAGGTATTCAAAATCTTTCATAAAACCGAAAGTACGCGCCCTGCTCACTTCCTTCACGTAAGACGTACTGGAAAAGTCTAGTTGTGTCGTGCAGTTTCCACTTTCAAAAAGAGGATGATCAAAATCGATGGTAAAACCAACTTGAAAACCATTATGTGGTTCCAAAGAAGCCTGTTTGTCTTCTTGAGTGACACTGACGGCTTTTTTAATGCGGATAAACTTTTTAGATGCATTTTGCTCTTCAACCCCTGCCGACTGCAACAAGAAGATAAATGGCGCCGCACTGCCATCCATAATTGGTACTTCTTCACTACTTAACTCTACATAAGCGTTGTCTATACCCAGTCCTGCAAAGGCTGACAATAGGTGTTCTACCGTGCAAACTCTTACACCATTTTGCACTAAATTGGTCGATAGCGTGGTATCTCCCACATTAGCCGCAGTGGCCGCGATGCTGACTACAGGATCTAAATCTGTACGACAAAATACAATGCCTACATTGGCCTGAGCTGGTTTCAATGTGAGGTAGACTTTCTTACCCGTGTGAATACCAACTCCCGTGGCTCTAATAATATTTTTCAACGTACGCTGTTTGACCATTATGTCCAAGACCCTACACTCATCTATAGAGGAGTATTATAGCACAAAAATCTGTTTCTGAGGCCCGTCAGGGCGCCATTGCAGGTAAAAGGCATCAAATGAAAAGACCTCAATCTTAATCTGCTTGACGCCGCAAAAATGCAGGAATATCCAAGTAACCAATATCACCTTCTGAATCACCAGACGTATCTGCACCACTTGATCGAGCATCACCTGCAGACGTATCTTTAACTGCTGGTAGCTCCATTTGGTCGACCGTAGGACGCCTCATATTAGTATTGACCACAGCTTTCACAATTGGTTCAATCGGTTGAGCATAAGCGTGGCCTAAACCGGTAGCCACAACGGTCACTTTCAACTCATCAGACAACTCAGGGTCTATTACTGTGCCAATCACGACAGTGGCATTTTCTGACGCAAACTCCTCTATGGTGTTGCCTACTTCTGAAAATTCACCTAAATTCATATCTAGGCCAGCAGTAATATTCACCAGTATACCTTTTGCTCCACGCAAATCGACGTCTTCTAAGAGTGGACTTCTAACAGCTGCTTCTGCCGCTTCACGAGCCCGATCTTCACCTCTGGCGGAACCAGTTCCCATCATCGCCATGCCCATTTCAGACATCACCGTGCGTACATCAGCAAAGTCGACATTGATCATACCAGGGCGGGTAATTAGGTCTGCAATACCCTGCACTGCGCCTAAAAGCACATCATTGGCCGTACTAAAAGCGGTCAGTAAACTACAGTTCTTACCCAGCACAGGCAACAGCTTTTCATTGGGAATGGTGATTAATGAATCAACGTGCTCGGCTAATTCTTTTAGCCCCTGCTCTGCAATAGCCATGCGTTTGCGCCCCTCAAAAGGGAAAGGCTTGGTCACTACCGCCACCGTTAGAATACCCATTTCGCGAGCTACTTCAGCCACAATAGGGGCCGCGCCTGTGCCAGTTCCACCACCCATACCGGCAGTAATAAACACCATATCAGCACCTTGCAAAATACTTTCTATCTGAGCTCGGTCCTCGATAGCTGCTTCACGACCCACATTAGGATTAGCTCCAGCGCCTAGACCTTTAGTGATTTGAGAGCCCAACTGAACAACTGAACGAGCCTCCATCCCCCTAAGAGCCTGAGCATCAGTATTGGCACAGATAAATTCAACGCCATCTATTTCGCTTGACAGCATATGACTTACAGCATTACCACCACCGCCACCTACGCCAATCACTTTAATGACTGCATTTTGCGGCACGTTATCAACTAATTCGTACATCGCCTTGCTCCTAGTCTAATTTATTGTTTTTCTGATCACGAATCCTATCGTTCACCAGACTCTACTATTGATATCCACCAAGGTGGTTTATCGTTAAAAATTTGTTTTAACTAAATCTTTCATCCTGCCTAACCACTGGCTTGCGCTGCTACCCATACCTGCACGCTTTGGTGGCTCTACCTGAATAGAAGACCCTGCCTGCAAAGCATAATTTAGCAGCCCCACACAAGTGGAGTATGTTGGATTATCCAGTAAGCCACTTGGCCCTTGGGCTTTGTGTGGCTTGGCCAGGCGAACCGGCATGTGAAAAATCTCTTCAGCCAACTCCACAGCACCTTCCATCTGCGCTGTACCACCGGTCAACACCATGCCCGCGGCTATTAATTCTTCGTAACCACTGCGCCTTAATTCTGCTTGCACCAAGGTGTATAGTTCCTCATATCTTGGCTGCACCACGTCTGCTAGAGCTTGACGAGACAAGTCGCGAGCGGGGCGATCACCCACACTGGGCACTTTAATACTTTCCGATAAATCCGTTAGTTGCGCCAAAGCACAGGCATACCTTACTTTCACATCTTCTGCATGCACCGTTGGAGTACGCAAGGCCATGGCTATGTCATTGGTGACTTGGTCTCCCGCAACAGGAATTACAGCAGTATGTCTAATCGCACCTGCGGTGAACACGGCCACATCAATGGTGCCTCCACCCATATCAACTAAACACACACCTAGCTCTTTCTCATCATCGGTCAGCACCGCATAACTTGACGCCAAAGCGTTTAGAACAATGTCATCCAAATTTAGATCGCAGCGACTCACGCACTTGACTATATTTTGCGAGACGTTAAGTGCACAGGTTACAATGTGCACTTTCACTTCTAAACGCACCCCTGCCATGCCCAGCGGGTCTTGAATACCTTCTTGACCATCAATCACATACTCTTGCGGTAAGATATGCAAAATCTTTTGACCCGACGGCAAGGCGACCGCCCTTGCAGCATCGATCACCCGTTCTAAATCAAGCTCCGAGACTTCCCCAGCTTGGATCGCTACAATGCCATGGGAGTTCATGCTGCTAATATGATTACCACCCATACTCACAGTGACTGCATTAATTTTACAATCGGCCATCAATTCGGCTTCTTCGATCGCTCGCTTTATAGACAGCACAGTGGATTCAATATTGGCAACAATGCCGCGCTTTAAACCACGCGACTCTTGAGCACCGATTCCCACCACTTGCAGTTGGCCATCGTCTCCCAGTTCTGCCACCATAGCGACCACCTTAGAAGTACCAATGTCCAAGCCCACAACCATGGGTTTCATTGCTGCATCTGCCACCTAAATCTTCCCTCATTTGTACACTTTAAAAAGGACCAAAAACATCCATCAAAATATTCTTTAATTATCCCACACTTTACCTTCTAAGTGGTGGATTTATCGACTAAATTAGCCTTAATTTAACTACAAAATAAGCTCTATGAATCAACCTCTTTCCATGCCACAGAGACCCCGTATGGATAGCGACCATCAATACGTTTAATCGTGTCTGCTTTGGTCACAAAATGACTCCGGTAGACGGTCATCAAGCGTTGTAGTCTTGGCAAAATTTGATCACGCCCAAGCAACAGAATAATACCGTTATGCAAGCGTAGTTCAACAGCGCCACGACGTGCCATAGTGAGTTCAACAATGGTCAAATCATCACGTTCTACTAACCAACTCATGTGCCGGAACAGCTGACTCAAAGCCCATGCACTTCCTGCAGGTCCTGCTAATAAAGGAAGCTGTTCAATTGCAACAACCTGACGCGGCTCAACTAAAGCTAATTCCCCTTTGTGGTTGATGAAGCCACCACCCTTCCAACGGGCCATAAATATCTGTCGTGGTGCCTCAATCATTAGTCTATTTGGCCAAACACGACTGACCCTAGCCCCGTCAACCCAAGGGTGGCCTTCCACTTCTAGGCGAATTGCCTGCAAATCTGCCCCAAAGAAAGAGTCGGCCAAGTGAGCATTAACTTGCGCTTGTAAAACTAACTTTTCAGCCGCAGGTATATCAGTTTGTAAAATGATTTGCTGCAGTGGACGCTGCAACCATGGTTTAATGCCCTGCCAGGCCATAAATCCTGCGATCACGAGCACCACCAACAGCAGCAACTTAGCACCCCAAGTCCAGCCACCATTTTGCGCTCCATTAGCCACTTTCATTACCCGGCCTCAACTCGTGCCAAGGTCAAATTCAAAATAACAAGTGCCAGCTGGGAAAAACTTAGCCCCACTGCTTTGGCTGCCATCGGAACCAAACTGTGGCTAGTCATACCAGGAGTGGTATTCACCTCTAATAACCAGTTTTGCCCCTGCTTATCTCGCATCACATCAATGCGCCCCCAATCTTTGCAACCTAACACTTCAAAAGCTAAGCGGCATTCATCCTCCATGGCCTCTTGCTGCAGTTCTGTCATTGAGTTATCAAACAAATAACGTGTCTGGTCAGAGTAATACTTCGCCTGCAGGTCATAAAAAGTATTGTCCGTCTCTAAGCGGATCGCAGGCAAAGACAGATTATTGAGTATGGGTACTGTGTATTCATCACCATCAATGAATTGTTCAGCCATGACTTCACGGTCATATGCTGTAGCATCTTGATAGGCTTTTTCTAAAGCCTCTACCGAGTCAACAATATTAATACCCAAACTTGAGCCTTCATGCACTGGTTTAACCACTAATGGCAGACCCAGACGTTGGGTTACTTGCCGCCAATTGCTCGTATTATGGAGTACTTCATAGTCTGGGGTTTTCACCCCGTGTGCCAACCAAACTAATTTAGTCATGAGTTTGTTCATACCCAAACTAGACGCTAAGACTCCACAACCCGTGTAAGGCACTGACATAAATTCCAGTACACCTTGAAGCGTACCATCCTCCCCTCCTCGGCCATGCAGCATGATAAATGCCACGTCCATCTCGGCCTGCTGCAACTGAGCCAACTGATCTTGCCCATCAGCTCCAAGGTCTAGTCCAAAGGCATTTACACCAACATTTTTCAAATGAGTGAGAACTTGCTCACCACTCATCAAAGAAATTTCGCGTTCTGCAGAAGTGCCGCCATAAATGACAGCAACGCGTGCCTCTGGGACTGTTAGCAAGTGTGCCCACATCTGGGGCAGATTCAGAGTTGTCATTTAACTTTCTTCTTGTTGCATTTTATCAAGCAAAGCGCGGGAGATTTGGCCAATGTCACCCGCTCCTTGGGTTAACAAAAGGTCACCCGCGTGCAGTATATTTTCTAACACTGGAGCAACAGCAGCGCCTCGCTCTACGAAAATTGGATCAACCAGTCCTCTTGACCGAATACTGCGACACAAACTGCGACCATCAGCACCGGTGATTGGTTCTTCACCTGCTGGATAAATGTCTAATAATATGAGCACGTCAACCCGTGATAATACATCCACAAAATCCTCATATAAATCTCGCGTGCGTGAATAACGATGGGGCTGGTATACCATCACCAAACGACGGTCTGGCCAACCTGCTCGGATGGCATCAATGGTTGCTGATACTTCACGAGGATGGTGTCCATAATCATCAACCAGAGTGGCAGTGCCGTCTTGAGCGGGGTAA
This sequence comes from Candidatus Njordibacter sp. Uisw_058, assembly GCF_047730065.1. GTDB lineage: Bacteria > Pseudomonadota > Gammaproteobacteria > Pseudomonadales > Balneatricaceae > Njordibacter. Next base: position 795,340 of record NZ_CP159829.1, on the reverse strand, counting down.
TCACCTAACACTTGAAAACGGCGTCCAACACCAGAGAAATGATTTAAGCCGGTTACAATATGTTCATCTGCGACCTCAAGATCGGTCGCCACTGCAATAGCTGCTAGCGCATTTTGAACATTATGCCTGCCCGGCATATTCAGTGCGATATCAAGATCTGCGTGACCTTGCCTGCACACAGTGAACGAAGTCACCATACCTTTTTGTTCAAGATTAACGGCCTTGATATCAGCATTGTCATCAAAACCATAGGTCATCAATGGCCGACTCACTTGAGGTAATATTTCCCATACTACTGGGTCATCAACACAAACAATGGCAAGTCCATAAAAGGGTAAATTATGCAAAAATTCCACAAAGGTTTTCTTTAAACGATTAAAATCGCCTTCGTAGGTGGACATGTGGTCGGCATCAATGTTGGTGACAATAGACGTTAACGGCTGCAAATGTAAAAACGAAGCATCGCTTTCATCTGCTTCAGCAACTAAATAGGCACTCGCTCCAAGCTTAGCGTTGGTTCCAGAACTAGTTAGTTTTCCACCAATTACAAATGTAGGGTCTAGCCCACCAGCCGCCAAAATGGAAGCCACTAACGACGTAGTCGTGGTTTTTCCATGAGTACCTGCAACCGCAATTCCATGGCGGTAACGCATTAACTCAGCTAACATTTGTGCCCTTTGTACCACTGGAATACGATGTGCCCGTGCCGCCAATAGTTCTGGGTTTTCATCTGCGACCGCAGTGGACACAACGACCACATGAGCGCCGCGAACATGAGCCTCTTGGTGACCTATAAAAATTTGCGCACCATGGCTTGCTAAGCGCTGGGTCACTGGGCTGACTTTGATGTCAGAGCCACTTATTTCATAGCCCTGATTAAGTAACACCTCAGCAATGCCGCACATGCCTACGCCGCCAATACCCACAAAATGAATACGCTTGATGCGCCTCATTTCTGGGATAGTATATTGATTTGGTGGAATCATTTTAACCACGAGCAATCTCCATGCAGTGTTGAGCCACTTTATCAGCAGCTTGGGGAGCGGCGCATGTTAATGCGGCTGCAGCCATCTGAACCAGCTTTAGCGGATGGCTCTGTAGAGCCCTAATGTTTTGACTAAGAGTGAGGGCTGATAGTTGAGTTTGTGGCATTAATATAGCTGCATCAGCTCGCACTAAAATATTAGCATTTGCCGTTTGATGATCATCTACAGCATAGGGGTAAGGTACTAATATCGATCCCATACCAGCGCCAGCTAATTCACTTATTGTCAAAGCTCCTGCTCGACAAATGACTAAGTCAGCCCAAGCATAGGCGCGTCCCATATCATCAATATAGGCATCTACTTGCGCCAAAACGTTAAGTTTATTGTAAATGTCCAGAGTCTCTTGCTGGTGCTTAGTCCCTGTTTGATGCCACAATTCTGGGCGCTCATTGGGTGACAATAACGCCATTGCTTCTGGCACCACTTGATTTAGTGCAAGGGCACCCAGACTGCCCCCTACAATTAGTATTCTTAGCCCTGAATGCTCTGACTTCTTTGCTATAATATTGGGTCGTAAAGGATTGCCCACAGTAATGGCATGGCCTTTTGCAAAACTACCAGAAAAAGCTTGCAAGGTAACATTAGCCAGAGGGCGTAATAATCGATTGGTTAGTCCAGGAATAGCATTTTGCTCATGTAAGATAAGCGGCACACCCATCAACTTGGCCGCCAATCCGCCGGGGCCTGCTACGAAACCACCCATACCCAGAACACAGTGTGGCTTAAATTGGTAAATCACTTTTATCGATTGCAGTAACGACTTAAATAAACGCCATGGGGCGAGAAATAATGACCACTTACTTTTACCCCTTAAACCGACCAAATCCACACAATGTAATCGCAAGCCTGCATCTGGAACCAAACGTGTTTCAATGCCTTTAACCGTGCCTAACCACTCAACTTTCCAAGCATGTTGTTGCAGCATAGCGGCCGTGGTTAGAGCTGGATAAACATGACCACCCGTCCCTGCCGCCATAATCAGAATTCGTTTTGCATCGGCTTGAGCTTTAGACCTTGTCATGACGCCAATCCTGTTTTTTATCATCATCAACAAACCATTGGTCTACATCATCAAGCCCAGGGGTGACGTCTGTATTCAAGGTATCTAGGGTCTTATGAGGAAAATCCAAATGAACGTCATTTTCGGCTTTCAAGGCGCCAGAAGTCACACTATTTTCAAGAGATATGCGTAATAAAATCCCCAAACTAGCAGCACACGCCAACATACTACTCCCACCATAACTCACAAAAGGTAAAGTTAAACCTTTGGTAGGCAGCAAGCCTAAATTTACACCAATATTAATGATGGCTTGAGCTGCAATTAAGAGTACTAACCCATAGGCTAGGTAGGCTGAAAATAGGCGTCCTGAGCGTTCGGCTTTTTGACCCACATTTAAACCCCGCACGATGAACACGCCATACAAAGCCACGACCACCATGGCTCCAAAAGCACCCCACTCTTCAGCCAATACAGAATAAACAAAATCAGTATGGGCCTCAGGTAAGTAAAATAGCTTTTGCATACTCTGACCCAGCCCTTCTCCAAACCAACCTCCCCGGCCAAACGCGATTTGAGCCTGAGTCAATTGATAGCCAGTGCCAAATGGATCTGCCCATGGGTCTAAATAAGATATCAACCTTTTATAACGATATTCAGCAGCTAAAATAGTGATCGTTCCAAAGCCAACTGTCGCCAACATTACGATTGAAATATGACGTTTACGCATACCTCCTAAAAAAAACATCCCCAAAACAGCACCCATCATTACCACCGCTGCACCAAAGTCCGGTTCTAACAAAAACAGTACGATAAAGGCACCTAAAACCACTAAGGATTTTAAAAATCCAGAAAAATTATTTCGCACTTCTTCTTGTTGGCGCACTAAATAACCTGCCATGAAGACGACAACAGCAACTTTGGCAAACTCTGAGGGCTGCAAACTTAACGGGCCAATAGGAATCCAACGGGTACTGCCGTTGACGGTTCTTCCCAAACCTGGAATTAATACTGCTGCCAATAGAAGTAAGGCAATCAACAATAGATATGGGCTTTGTTTCTGCCACACATGGACGGGCGTTATCAGACAAACCACGAGTGTAATACTGCCCAAAAACATGAATAAAAGCTGACGCTTACTTTGGTAAAAAGGATCGTTAAACTTAACAGCGACCACGTCCATGGACGCAGACGTAATCATAATATAACCAATAAGTGCCAATGCCAACGCGGGTAAAAATAAAGCCAAATCGAGCCGTTGGGCAGTGACTGCATGCCACTGCTGAACCAAAGCCATCATGCTAAAGCCCTCACTAGTGCGGAAAAGTGATCGCCTCTTGCCTCAAAATTTGCATAGGCATCAAAACTAGCGCAGGCTGGTGACAATAAAACCAAATCTCCACTAACTGCTTGAGCGTGAGCTATGGATACGGCTGATTGCATGTCTTTTGCGTGAATGCACCTCACTTTGTCAACTAATGCCATTTCGATATCGTTGGCATCTCGACCAATCAACACAACTTGCTTGCCATAACGAGAGAGGGGAACAACAAGTTCAGAGAAATCAGTACCCTTACCTAGGCCTCCGGCGATGAGCATGATTTTGCCAGTCAGGGCTGGGCCTAGACCTTCAAGTGCGGCGACAGTGGCGCCAATATTGGTACCCTTTGAATCATTAATGTAGGCGACCCCATCGATATCAGCCACCCACTCACATCGGTGAGATAAACCGGTAAAAACTGTTAAAGTTTTGATCATGGCGTCCATTGGCAACCCTACCGCTTGGCCAAGGGCGAGTGCAGCCAGTGCATTAGCCACATTATGTCGCCCAAACATAGCCAGTTTGTTGACTGCCATAATAGGTCTCAAACCCTGCACCATCCATGTGGTACCTGCCTCTTCTCTTAGACCAAATTGACCAACGTCAGGATCACCTGAACTAAAACTTGTTTGAGTTACAGTGTCTGGGACTAGTGGATTAGTAAGGGCGTCATCTCCATTGATTACCACAGCTTTGCAGCCTTGAAATACGCGATGTTTAGCTTGGTGATAGGACATTAAATTATCATATCTGTCCATATGATCAGGGCTCACATTCAGTACGCAAGCCACCGAAGCACCCAAACCAGAGGTAGATTCTAATTGAAAGCTGGACAACTCCATGACGTATAAATCAACATTATCAGCTAACAACGATACTGATGGCTCACCAAGGTTGCCGCCAACAGCAACATTTAAACCTGCAGTTTTAGCCATTTGCCCCACTAAACTAGTGACCGTACTTTTGGCATTGGAGCCGGTGATTGCGACAATTGGTACGTTTGCTAAACGCGCAGCTTCAGCAAAAATATCAACATCACTGCGTATTGGAACCCCAGCTCTTGCCGCTGCAACTAAAGCAGGTTCTTGCATTGATACGCCAGGACTTAAGATAATTTGATGTGCGTTGGCGCATAAATCATAAGGAAAATCACCTAAATGAATAGGAGTCTCTGGCTGTTCTAAGGTTAGCTGATCAAAAAAGGGTGGGTGTTGCCGAGAATCAGCAACTTGAAATCGTTCCCCTTGAAGTGCCAAATACTGGGCGCACGCGAACCCAGTTTTTCCCAAACCGATGATTAGGCTGAAGCGGTCACTGACGATCAACGACATCTTTAACTAGGCCTCTTGGTATTCAATGTGCTTAATCATAGATCTTACTTTCTCTTTAATTAACGGAGCTTAAGGGTGGCTAAACCAATCAAAACCAACACCACGGTGATAATCCAAAAACGCACAATAATGCGTGGTTCCGGCCAACCTTTGAGCTCAAAATGATGATGTATGGGCGCCATGCGGAATATTCGCTTGCCTGTCAATTTAAAAGAGGCAACTTGCAATATGACTGAAACAGTTTCCATGACGAATACCCCCCCCATAATCAACAGCACCAACTCCTGGCGGACAATCACTGCCACCACTCCCAAAGCGGCACCTAAGGAAAGCGCTCCCACGTCACCCATAAATACTTGAGCTGGGTAAGTGTTGAACCATAAAAACCCCATACCAGCACCCACGATGGCCGCACAAAATATGACTAACTCTCCTGCACCCCTAATGTAGGGAATATTGAGATAAGCAGAAAAAACTGAATGGCCTGTTAGATAAGCAAACACGGCTAAGGCACCGGCTATGAGCACAGTGGGTAAAATGGCAAGACCGTCCAAACCATCGGTTAAATTGACCGCGTTTGACGTGCCGACGATGACAAAATAGGTGAGCAAGATATACATCACCCCAATGTTAATACCGACCGATTTAAAAAATGGCACAATGAGTTCTAACTCTTGAGGTGTTTGGGCACTGTAGTACAAGAACAAAGCCGCACCTAGCCCTCCTACTGACTGCCAGAAATATTTCCACTTTGCCACTAAACCACGAGAGTTTTTTTCTACCACCTTGCGGTAATCGTCTACCCAACCAATGGCACCAAACACTGCAGTGACAGCAATAGTGACCCAGATATAACGATTGGTTAAGTCGCCCCACAACAAAGCACTGATAAGAATAGCCACTAATATAAGCGCTCCACCCATAGTTGGTGTGCCTTCCTTAGCCAAATGGCTTTTGGGACCATCTTGCCGGATTGACTGGCCAATTTGCTTAGCTTTTAAGCGTTCAATCATATAGGGCCCAATAGCCATGGCAATAAACAAGGCAGTAAGGACACCCATGATGCCGCGCATAGTAAGGTATTGAAAAACACCGAAGGCACTATAATACTGGGTTAAATATTCTGCTAACCATAACAACATGGGCTAGATTCCATCGCTAATTAATGTTTCTACAACTTGTTCCATTTGGCTGGATCGTGATCCTTTAACCAAACAACTCAAGTCAACTTTTGGCAGTTGCTCAAAGCAACTGGATAACTCTTGTTTATTGACACAAATTTTGCCGTAAATGCCACCGGCTTGCAGATAACTGTCCACTGCAGCAGCAGCCAACTCACCAAAGGCATAAAATTGCTCTATACCAGCAGCAGCAACTTGGATGCCAATACGCTGATGTAACTGCAGTTCTTGTTGGCCTAGTTCTCCTAGGTCACCAAGCATAAAACACCGCTGCCCATGGCACTGTTGTAAGACATCAATGGCCGCTTTTACAGAACCTAGGTTGGCATTATAGGTATCATCAATAATGCACCGGTTGTGACTCAATTGGTGGCTCACAAGGCGTCCTTGATAAGGCCTTGCAAGGGCTAAGCCTTGTACAATTTGATCCAGCGATAAGCCCAGAGCTGATGCGGCCGCGGCAGTGGCTAGGGCATTAGCCACATTGTGCTGGCCTAATAATTGCAAATCGACTTGCTGCTGTTGCTGTCCTACATGCAGCATGAATTGACTACCGCGCACAGTACGCTCGATAGCACTGGCATAAACGCTGGCCTTTTCATTGCTTAAACTAAAACTCCACACTCGCCTCGATTGGGCTAACGTTTGCCAAACTAAAAAGTGAGGGTCATCAAGATTCAAAACCACCTGACCCTTTTTAGAGAGGCCAGTAATAATTTCTCCTTTGGCTTTGACCACCCCACCAAGGCCGCCAAAACCAGATAAGTGAGCTTCTTGAGCATTATTCAAAATGGCGACATCAGCCCCTACCATGCGACTGGTATAGGCAATTTCACCAATATGGTTTGCGCCAAGTTCTAGCACCCGATAATCAACATCATCTCGCATTCCCCAAAGGGTCAAAGGCACACCAATGTCATTGTTGAAATTGCCTTGGGTGACCTCCACCTCTCCTGCCTGAAAAAGGACCTTTTGTAACATTTCTTTGACAGTGGTTTTGCCACTACTACCAGTGACTGCAACAAACTGGCCATTGAGACTTTGACGCTTGATTGCAGCGAGTTGCCCCAGTGCAATACGCGTATCTGGCACCACTATCAGTGGTAAGTCTGTATCTATTTCTGTGCTCACTAAAGCCGCACAGGCACCTTGGTTTTGTGCTTGTGCAATAAACTCGTGGCCATCAAAATTGGGGCCTACTAAAGCAACAAATAAATCACCCGCCGATAGGCTTCTAGTATCTGTAGACAGATGACTAAAAACTGCGGTACCAATAACATGGCTGCCTGGCAAGTTTTTGGATAGGTCGGATAAACTAAAGACAGCCATTAAGCTAAGCCTCCTTCTAGCGCACTCAAGACTTCTTCTTGATCACTAAAGTGATACTTAAGGCCAGCAATATCTTGATAAGTTTCATGACCTTTGCCAGTAATTAGGACGATATCACCTGCCTTAGCGCGTCCCATCGTTAAGGCAATGGCTTTTCTTCGATCACCTTCTATGACTACTTTATCTAAGCGTTTAAAACCCTGCCCAATATCTGATAGAATTTTTTCACTAGGCTCTGTGCGTGGATTATCATCTGTGACCACCACATGATCAGCCCAGATTTCGGCAATACTGGCCATTTTGGATCGTTTGTCCGCGTCTCGATCTCCACCACAGCCAAACACTAGCCATAATTGACCCCGAGTTAGATGCTCTTTGGCAGCCATTAACGCTTGTTCTAACGCATCAGGCGTATGGGCGTAATCTACAATGGCCTGCGGGCTATTTTTTGATTGCCGCTCCTGCCCTACGATCTGCATTCGTCCACATATGGTCGTCAGTCTGCTGATAACTGCAATCGCTGCTGTCAGTTCAATTTTGTGTAATAAAAGAACAGCCAAAGTGGCTAATAAATTACTTAGATTGAAGCGTCCAATAAGTCCAACTTTTAACAACGATTGACCCTTAGGTGTATTAATTACTGCGTCTATGCCATGTTCATGCTGAACAATGGAGGCCACCCCCACGTCTGCATAATCTACTTGGCAAATCTGGGCGCTGTAGGTGTATGTTTTAACTGATGGGGCAATTTCGTTGAGCAACCCTCGACCAAAATCATCGTCAAAGTTCACCACGGCAGTGCGTAAACTCGGCCAGCTAAATAGTTGCGCCTTAACCTCACCATAGGCTTGCATGGTGCCGTGATAATCAAGATGGTCTTGAGTCAGATTAGTGAACACGGCCGTTTCAAAACGACAGCCATTCAATCGCCCTTGTGCGAGTCCGTGGGAGGACACTTCTATGGCGCAGGCAACCGCACCTGCTTGTGCCATAGCCCCTAATTGACTCTGCATCGTCACTTCATCAGGCGTGGTATTTGGCCCCTGCACCAAAGTATCAAGCATTCCATAGCCCAAAGTGCCCACGACGCCACAGGTTAGACCTAAATCTGAAAAACACTGGGCAATAAACTGACTACAGCTAGTTTTACCATTAGTTCCTGTAATACCAATAAGTGACATGTGTTGGCTTGGGTCATGGTTGATGCGGGCAGCAATTAAGCCTTGCATGGAGATCAGATTAGGTAGACTGATGATAGGAACAGTGAGGCCAGATGAGGCCAGTTTAAATGCCTGTTGTGCATCGATAACTACCGCCACGGCCCCTCTTTCTTGCGCTTGCTTTACATAGCAGCGCAACCGTTTTGGCTCCCCTAAACAGGTGATAAACAAGTCACCTTGTTTGACCTGCCGGCTATCTGATGACACCCCATATACACAAACATCTGCCCATTGCTGGGCTTGCCCCGTGAGGGGCATCAGTTCATGTAAGCGCTTGGTTTCCACATCCAACCTCACTATTAACCTTGTGATGGCAGCAGATTATCTGGTGCCACATTTAAAAGTCGTAAACTCTCGGTCATAATGCGAGAAAATACGGGGGCAGCAACTTCGCCACCATAATATTGTTCACCCTTAGGGTTATCTATAATTACCACACACACCAAGCGTGGCTTAGAGGCTGGCGCCATACCTGCAAAAACGGCAGCATAAACATCGTCATCATAACCACCATCCTTCGAGGGTTTATGCACCGTGCCCGTTTTTCCAGCTACTCGATACAGGGGCACTCTGGCGCGAGTGCCTGTGCCGCCTTTTTGGGTCACAGTCTCTAGCATAGCAACCACTTGTTTGGCTAAATGCTCGGGCATTACTCGTTCAGCTTCGGGGACTTTTTCTTGTTTCAAAATTGACACTGGGCGTTTGAGTCCATAGCTGGCAAATACCCCATAGGCCTGGGCTAATTGCACGGGAGTGACAGCGATACCATAGCCATAAGACATGGTGGCTAAATTAATTGGGTTCCACTTAGGGTAGCTCGGCAGAATACCTGAGCTTTCGCCTGGGAAACCGCTGGCTGTTGCCTGCCCTAAGCCAAAGCTATAGAAAGTTTCCCTGACACTTTGGTCAGGTAAAGATAAAGCTAATTTAGTAACACCCACATTACTAGATTTAGTAATAATGCCCGTAATATCTAGTACGCCATAGTTGCGATGGTCGCGGATCGTCTTACGTTTGACTTTTACAAATCCGGGACTGGTATCCACTTCACTATCAAGATCATATTGACCACTCATTAACGCTGCTGCGATAGTAAGAGGCTTCATGGTCGAACCCGGCTCAAGCACATCAGTCAAAGCACGGTTACGTAAACTATCGATGTTCATAACTGATCGGTTATTGGGGTTGTAGGCCGGTTGGTTAACCATGGCCAATATTTCGCCTGTCTGCACGTCTAACACCACTGCAGAGCCTGAACTAGCTTGATGCTGCTGCACAACAGCTTTGAGTTCGCGATAGGCAGCATACTGCATGCGTAAATCAATACTAAGGTTTAAATCCTTGCCAGGTTGAGCGTTAGATAGTAGCTTTAGATCCTTAACGGTGCGCCCAGTGCGGTCTTTTTGTACTACTTTTTTACCTGAGGTGCCCTGCAACCAAGCGTCATATGCCAGTTCCATACCCTCTTGCCCTTGGTCATCAACATTGTTAAAACCCACTAAATGAGTCGCTACTTCAGCCGCAGGGTAGTAACGGTGAAACTCCTCAACACCATGCACACCTGGCCAATTATAGGCCAGAAAGGACGCAGCCTCAGCAGGATTGACATGCCGTTTAAGGTACATAAATTCTTTGTTTTTTAGACGTTCTAAACGTTTTAAAAAGGCAACTTCTGGCAACCCTAAACCTTGCGCAACCTGTTTGGCTTGAGCTATGTCCTTACCTAATGCTTGAGGGTTAGCCCACAAACTAACCACCGGCGCACTCACTGCCAGAGGCTCTCCGCGACGGTCTAAAATCATGCCTCTATGAGCAGGAATGAGAACTTCACGTTCCATTCGAGCATCGCCTTGGCGCATTAAAAAAGAGCGCTCAGTTAAATTCAGGTGCACCAAACGCCATGCCACAGCCGCTGCTGCAAGAAGTAATATCAACCATACCCAGCGCATACGCCATGGGTATTCCATGGCGTTCATAACTGGCGCACCAAAACGATTTCTTGAGCAAGTGGCACACCCATTTTAAGCTGCTCAATCACTATCGATTCAACCCGACTGTGGGACGCCCAAGCACTTTGCTCTATTAATAGCTGACCCCATTCCACCTGCATGTCGTTGCGGTCTCTTTCTAGCTGATGCAGATGGTTGATATGGCCTCTGGACAAAAACGAACTATAAACAACTAATTGCGCACTAATAACTAAGCCCACGAGCAAAAAGATCCCCAACAACATGGCATAGCGCTGAGCCTGCAAGCTTGCACGCATTAACCATAAATTGAGGTTTTCGCTCATATCTTTCATGCGATTTTTTCTGCCACACGCATTACTGCACTGCGAGATCGAGGATTGATGTCAATTTCATGGGGAGATGGTTTGCGGGCCTTGCTTAATAGAATAAGGCGCCGGTTAAGCTGGTCTTCAGTCACCGGTAGGCCACGCGGAATATGGGAGTCGCCTTTAGCATGTTCGCGCATAAAGCGCTTAACAATGCGGTCTTCTAGAGAATGAAAACTAATCACCACTAACCGGCCACCCGGAGCCAATGCCTCAAGGGCCGCATGTAAACCTAACTCTAGATCTTTTAATTCTTCGTTAATGTGAATACGTATGCCCTGAAATGCTCGAGTTGCAGGGTTTTTACCTTTTTCCCACTTAGGGTTAGCTATCGCAATAATGTTGGCTAATTGTTTAGTCGTAGTAATTGGCTGTTGTTGACGATGTTCCACGACCGCTCGAGCCATGCGTCTAGAAAAGCGCTCTTCACCATAATGATAAAGTACATTGGCTATTTCTTCAGCATCTGCGCGCGCTATCCATTGGGCTGCAGATTCGCCTGCATCAGGATTCATACGCATATCTAACGGGCCATCATGCTGAAAACTAAAGCCACGGCTGGCATCATCAATCTGGGGTGATGAAACGCCTAAATCCAGCAAAATCCCATGCACTTGACCAAAACAGTTTTGCTGCTGGGCGAATTGGTCTAAATGAGCGAAGGAGGTCTGAGTGATGGATAAACGTGTGTCTTCATCCATCATCAACTTTGCCTGATCAATAGCTAACGGGTCTTTGTCAAACGCATGTAAATGACCTTGGGGACTGAGGTGCTGCAGGATCAGTCGACTATGTCCACCCCGACCGAAGGTGCCATCCATGTAAATACCATCGGCATTATGGACCAATAGTTCTACGGCTTCATCAAGCAAAACGGATTTGTGGTGAAATTCTGGGTTCATTTCAGTTCCATTAATAATGTCAGCCATAACTGACTACAAGGACAACTGATGCAATAGTTCCGGCAATTCTTCAGTATTACTGCTGGCCTGCAAATAGGTTTCGCGGCGAGTATTCCATAACGACTCACTCCACAATTCAATTTTTTTACCTTGGCCTAAGAGCATGACTTTTTTGTCTAACTGAGCATATTCTCTGAGCAGCGCAGGTAACAATATACGTCCATTAGCATCAAGCTCTAAGTCTGTGGCATGACCGATCAATAAACGTTGTATACGTCTAGCGCTAGGGTTGAAGCTAGGCAACTGCTCTAGTTTTTGCTGGATTAGGTCCCATTCATTCAATGGGTAGATCATCAAACAGGGCTCTTCTGTATCAATAGTGACCACTAACTGCGGGTTGGTCTGAGGCTCTACTTTGTCAATTAATAGATCACGAAAACGTACAGGCATAGCTATACGTCCTTTGGTATCTATATTAATTGCTGCAGCGCCACGAAACATCAGACTTTTCCCTAAAAATGTTATAGTTTGGGGAAAATATCCACTTTCCCCCACTTTTATCCACCAGACCAGTGTAGGTAGATCAAGACTATTTTGCAAGTGAAAAGATAAAGATAGGTTTAGACGCTAAAAAGTCCAAGAAATGGTCTTTTAAATTGGTTTTTAAATCAGCTCTTGTAAGACCTGACTAGGAACAAGTATATGTTGGGAAATTAGTTTTTGGGCCACTTCGAGATCTCTAGCAAGAACCGCTGACACAAGCTGTTCATGCTCCATTTGATTGACATCAAAAGCGGCATGACCTGCGTTGTGTGTGAGCCATAAATTACGGTATCTAGATGCCTTTTCATAAAGATCTAAACGCACCCTGAGCAATTCTTCAGAGCCACAACCTTTGACGATGCTATAGTGAAACTGTTGATGCAGTTGCTCCCAAGCCTGCAGATCTCCGTCTGCCTGCAGCAATCCAGCATTAGAGTGGAGTCTATAGGCTGCAGCAACGATATCGGCCTCCCAAGCTTCATCACCTCTTTGGATAGCTAATCCGACACATAATGACTCAATTTGGGCTCGTGTATGGTAGATGTCTATCAACTCCACTCGTGTGACAGGGCATACTCGATAGCCTCGTTGATCCTGCACTTGCACTAACTGCATGACCACTAGTTGCGACAAGGCCTCACGCAATGGATTGACACCTACGTTATAACGCGCCTTTAAGACACTCATCTTAAGCTTATGGCCAGCCCCAAAGAAGCCTATCAAAATGTCGTGCTTTAAATGGTACAACACCTTAGCGGCTGAATTTTCTTGGGGCATGATGTTTCTTGGTCGCTTTATAGATAATGTCGATATTTTAATACTTAAAGGCCATCAATATCAATCGAGGCCTAGCCTATGACCTTCCTCTTTGAGCCATTGCTTTGCATCTGCGTAATTTGGCAACACACGTTTTACTTGAGCCCAAAACTCAGGGCCATGGTGCATATGCAGCAGATGGCACAACTCGTGAACTACCACACTATCAACTACTGCACGGGGTGCCATCATCAACTTCCAGTTAAATTGCACTTCACCCCGATGATTGCAGCTACCCCAGCGGGCTCGGTACGTTTTAACGTCAATCTTTTTCGGCCAAGCACCCACTAAGGGTGCAAAGTGACTAACCCGCTGCTCTATATGCTCTTGCGCTTGCAGCTTATACCAGCGCACAACGGCATTGCGTATCCATATCGGATTGACACGAGGAACGCTCACACTAAGTTCATTAGCAGCCTCGAGTTTAGTGCTATGACTGCCCAAAGAAATCTGCAAAATTAGCTCTTGGTCTAAAAAATCCAGCCTTTCCCCCACCTCATAACGTCTTCGAACCGGCGGTATAAACGGGCCCTGCATTGCCACTTTTGCTAGTATCCAGTCACTTTTAGACTCTAGTAAACGGTCGATTTCAGGCCTTGGCATTTTATTAGGCACCAAAACGACTAACTGCCCCAATGACATTCTAAAACCCACACTGGCTTTGCGGTGAGTGCGCTTAATAATAACCACAATGCCATGCATGGCTACTTTCTCTAACATCGATGTCATAGCAGTTTATGAGTAGCCTAAGTGCACGATTGATAGATCAGCTCGATCTAACTTATCCCACAATAGGTCTTTTAATTGTGGTGGGAACACATCCAGTTCGCCAAGCTCCTGTTTTGTTAACCAACGAGCTTGGGTAATGGACCTTATTTCTTCAGTCAGTGTTGCCAAATTTTTTAAGGAAACCTCTCCTTGCCATTGATCAACAAGATAAAACTGCTCTACATGATAAATACTTCTCGCAACCTCACCAAACTCCCGCACAAACAAAAGCTCGCCCACAGAGACAGTTAATCCGGTCTCCTCCCACACCTCACGCTTAACTGTGTTTCGCGTATTGCCGTCTTGAGTCTCAAAACCGCCACCCGGAGGCACCCAATAAGAACGCCCATCATCGTTTTCGTTGACCATTAAAATACGATCTTGATCAACCAAGATACCCGCCGCTCTGATGCGATGACGCATAAAAATCTCCACAGGTCAGTAAATTGGGAAGCTTAGCATAACTTGAGAAAGGACACTGAGAAAAGCGTAACCTAGTCCTGCTCCACAATGTCTCCATACCGTCTCCATACTAGTTCCAAACCAGCTCCAAGCCTATGTTGATGCCAGTACTGAGGCAGAGACTAATCTCATTGTAATGGCAATATTAACTGTAACCAAGAAACTTTTATAGGACTGCTGATGCAATGCAGATTCAGAGAGAATAGTTGACGTTTTGATGATGGTGTTGGCAAATTTAGGCCAGCAAAGATCCACTCGAATGGACACAAACATTAGTGTTTAATCGTTCAATTAAAGCAACGATTAAAAAAGGCAGGCAACAAACTAAAAAGTGAGAAAGCCCGCCACATAAGCCGGGTTCTGTCGTGGACAGTCATTCATCTAGGGTCTGCGTCGCCACAGACCTCTTGCGACCTACCCGAACCCAGTGCGGGCAGCACCTAGTGGGTTCCTATTTGGTCTTGCTCCAGGTGGGGTTTACCAAGCCGTAACGTGTTACCACGCACGCGGTGCGCTCTTACCGCACCCTTTCACCCTTACCGCCCGATAAATCGGGGTTGGCGGTCTACTCTCTGCTGCACTGGCCGTCGGCTCACGCCGCCCAGGTGTTACCTGGCACCTTGCCCTATGGAGCCCGGACTTTCCTCCCCTACTCAAACGCCTAAACGCAGAATAGCAGCGACTGTCTGGCGGACTTTCTCGGGCGCAGGATACCGAGTTTACCTAGCGCTGGCAAGGTTAAATGTGGCTTTAGCAGAGTTACTTACCTTGTAGCTCAAGAGCTCGATCATACAGGGCTTTTTTCTTATGCCCCGTGATGGCGGCAGTGAGCACCGCGGCTTTTTTAATGGGCAGCTCAGCCAGCAGCAATGACAGCATGCGCTCTTCTTCAGGCCCAATATCTTGCAACTGTTCTGGTTCTGCGCCTTCAATCAACACCACAAACTCACCCTTTTGCTGGTTATGATCTGCCCCCAGCCAATATTTAACTTCGCTGGCCTTGGCACTAAAAACAGTTTCAAAGGTTTTAGTCAGTTCGCGGGCCAACACCAATTGACGATTGGGCCCCATGACTGCAACAATATCATTCACTGTGGCCACAATACGGTGGGGTGATTCATAAAAAACTTGAGTGTGAGTCACACTTACCAACTGCTGCAGTTGCTGCTTACGACCGCTACTTTTAGCAGGTAAAAAACCGTAAAAGCTAAACCGGTCAGTCGCCAGACCTGACACACTCAGCCCTGCAATTAGTGCACATGGGCCCACCACTGGCACAACTTTATAGCCAGCGCTTCTAACGGCACTCACTAAATGATAACCCGGGTCAGAAATAAGCGGAGTGCCTGCGTCTGAGATAAGGGCAATAGACTGACCTTGAGCCAACTTTTGTACCAATGTTTTAGCCCGCGCACGTTCATTATGATCGTGCACTGCCAACATGGGCGTAGAAATGGAAAAATGCTGCATCAGTCGACCACTATGACGCGTATCTTCCGCGGCAATGAGGTCAACCTTCTTAAGGGTTGCTACTGCCCGTGGACTAAAATCCTCTAAGTTGCCAATTGGGGTCGAAACAATGTAAAGCGTTGCTGTTGTCATGCCTTTGAGCCTTTTAGACTTGTTTGAACCCGCTTTTATGCTAGGCTTACTCAGGTTAGATCACTGAGGTGGTCTTAAATAACGGATTATAACCTAAAGCGCCTCAACCATACTCATTAAGAATGCTCTATGACCTTATCTCTAAACCATTTTTTGCGTGCTCTTAGCCTCTTATGCGGACTCATTTTAGTGAGCGCTTGCCAGCAGCAAAATGTCATACCCACCGTGCCCAAGCAACCCAAAGTGCTAAATGCGGCCCCACCAACGGTCCAACCGGTTGAGAAGATCAAGACGGTTGAAGAAGCTGAGAAGGTGATGGTCATTGCCATGGATTTGACTGACAAAAAAGTGCCGGTACCAAGGTCAGCAAACCCACTCAGTTTAGACCCAGATCAAGACAGTGTTAGTTTAATGCCCAGCGAAAATATCCCTGCAGACTCTGGGCAAACCTCTGATAATGCCAATAAAAACCTAGCCATCCTCTTTTCTAACAGCCCCGAACAGATTACTACAGAGCTGCCTACCTTTGAGCAACAGAGCATTATAGAAATCACAGGTGACGAACAGTCGCTACCCGAACCTTTAGACCGAGAACTGCAAAAAATATACCTCATGCCAAAGGCCATTCAATACGCATATTTATTAGACATGGCAGAGCAAGTGTTAGCCCTTGGGTATGCCCAGTCGAGCGCACGTATTCTCAACCAAATCGACCTAGGGTTGGTGCCAAAAAATCAGCTCAGTCGGTATTTGGAAGCAAAAGCAGAGAGTCAGCTAAAGTTAGGAGATAGCTTTGGCGCCATTACTTGGCTGCAACAAGCCCAGGTACTAACACCCGATACTGATCCCCAAGCAAGAACCAAGCTCTTGGTCCTTAAAGCCGAGTCTTATGAAGCCAATGGCCTATCTCTGGCTGCTGCCAATGCTTTAATAGCCTTAAGTCAGCTACCCACGACCATAGAGCCTAGTCAATATAATGAACGAATTTGGATGGCTCTAACCAAGGTTAATGCTCAAGCCCTAGACCTGCAGGTCACTGGAACTGACAATGATGTAAGCCGTGCTTGGTACACACTTGCCTTAATACCCTTGGTCCATCACGACATGGAGTTACAGCTCAGCTCTGTAAAGCAATGGCAACAACAGTGGCCACTGCATCCGGCTAGCCTATCGCTTCCTGGCGCACTGGCAAGCCTAACTGACCTTAGAGAAGCACAGCCACAACGTATCGCCCTAGCGATGCCCTTGCATGGTCGACTAGGCAAAGTGGGGCAGGCAGTAGTAGATGGCTTTATGATGGCTCGCTTTGAAGCCCAAAAAACCTCAGCCATGATTCCCTACATTAAAGTTTATGATACCTCTAGTCTCAGCAGCTTAGATGGGCTTTATCGGCAAGCTGCCACTGATCAAATCGACATTATTATTGGCCCACTTGATAAAGATAAGGTCATTCAACTGAGTCAAAAGGATGCTCTAACTATCCCCACACTTGCGCTGAATTACATTCCCTTGGGAGGCACAAGCAACGTCACTACCAATTTAATTCAATTTGGTTTAGCGGTCGAGGATGAAGCCTCACAACTGGCTGATCGTAGCTTAGCTGAAGGCCATAAGCGCATTATTGTGCTCCATCAGGACCAACCTTGGGCCACCAAAGCAGCTCAACATTTTAGTACTTCTTGGACTAGCCTAGGTGGTGAAATAGCGACCCAGGTAAGCTTTTCCGGCGCGGGTGACCATTCGGAGTCAATTACCCAAGCGTTACTCATTAACCAAAGTCATGAGCGGGCAAAGTTACTCAAGAAACATCTATCTGGTAGTGGGAATAAGGTTAAATTTGAGCCTCGCCGACGTCAAGACGTGGATGCGATTGTGCTCTTTGCGCTACCTTCAGATGGGCGTCAAATAATTCCCACCTTAGCCTTTCACTATGCTGCAGATCTTCCAGTCTATGCCAGTCATCATATCTACCAAGGTCCCACCAGTACGAGTCGCGATCGAGATTTAGAAAAAGTCATTTTTACCGAATTACCTTGGTTAATTGAGCAGCCTGAAATTCAACAAAAATTTAGCCAAAAATGGCCTGATCGAGATCGGTATACCCGTCTATTTGCCATTGGTGTTGACGCCTACCGACTCTTCCCTCGGCTTCAACAGTTACAGGCGTTTAACAACAGCCGTGTGCATGGGGTCACTGGTCTTTTGCAGATGAATAGTCAAGGCCGAATTTTCACCCATAGCTCATGGGGACAATTCAGAGCAGGTAAGGTTATTGCCAATCCTAGATAATATAAATGCCCATCGTCATGCACTCGACTAAAATTGGTGCGTGGGCTGAGGAGCTTGCTTGGCAACATATGTCTGAGCAGGGTTGGACCTTGATTGAGCGTAACTTTTTTTGTCAAGGTGGCGAGCTTTGATATCATTGCACAAAAAGATCATGTGCTGGCTTTTGTCGAAGTAAAGTACCGTAAAAATAATCATATGGGTGGTGCGATTGCTAGCATCAGCCCAGCCAAAAAGCGTCATTTAATCCATAGTGCGAAGGTCTTTTTGCTACGCTACCCGTTATTAAACAAACTAGACTGCCGCTTTGATGTCATAGCTATTAGTGGTTCTAATGGCCCCCATACCCAAGTTCAGATACAATGGATCGATAATGCGTTTATCACTTCAGACTAAGGTTAGAGTTCATTAATGGAGCTGCAAGAAAGGGTTATTAATCAGTTCCATGAGCACATGGGCTGCGCCGCATACAGTGCTGAGCACCTGCCTCAAGATATTGCTATCGCTGCGCAAATGCTGCACCAATGCTTCCTTCAAGAGGGTAAAATCCTCATTTGTGGTAATGGTGCCAACGCTGCCAATGGCCATCATTTGAGCGCTGCATTACTCAGTCGCTTTAAGCAGGAGCGTCCCAGCTTACCAGCGTTTAATCTAGCTGCTGATAGTACAACAATGAGTGCTGTCATTCGTGATTCGAGTTTTCAGGACGTGTTTGCCAAACAAATCACAGCCTTAGGCCAGCAGGGTGATATTGTTGTTGTGATGTCAGAACAGGGCAATTGTGGTAATTTAATTCAAGCCATACAAGCCGC
This sequence comes from Candidatus Njordibacter sp. Uisw_058, assembly GCF_047730065.1. Taxonomy (GTDB): domain Bacteria; phylum Pseudomonadota; class Gammaproteobacteria; order Pseudomonadales; family Balneatricaceae; genus Njordibacter. Next base: position 776,389 of record NZ_CP159829.1, on the reverse strand, counting down.
TCATAACCGTCAATTACAGGTTATATCGATTACCGGTCAAAGTGGTGGCGATATGGCCACAGTGCTGGATCCAGACGACGTCGCTATTCGGATTCCTAGTGACAACAACGTTAATATATTGCAACTGCAGCTGATTACTATTCACTGCCTCTGTGATTTAATTGATTTTCAACTATTTGGGAGTAACGAATAAATGCTCAAACGTGGCATTCAACTCATCACCATCACTAGCTGCATCTTTATTTTGGGCGCCTGCTCACCGACTCTTAGCGACAAACCAATTACTGACAACAAAGGCTCGCGGACTTTAGGCACCCTATATAACGATCAACTGATCGAAACTGCTGCGGTAGATGCCATATTACGTGCATCACCTTTGCTGGAAACGGCCAACGTGAGTGCAGTGAGTGTAAACGGTATTCTATTGTTAATAGGTCAAGTACCCAGCGAAGACACTAAGGTGATTGCAGGGGCAAAAGCGCGCGGTATTTCCAATGTTCGAAAGGTGCATAACGAACTATTAGTCAGCGGCCCAGCATCCTATGTAGTCAGAACCAGTGATACGCTCATTACCACTAAGGTAAAAGCTCGTATGGTGGGTGAAGCTGCGTTCCCTGCTGGCCGTATTAAAGTAGTGACGGAAAATGGTATCGTTTATCTAATGGGACTTGTGACTCAGATAGAAGCCGACTGGGCTGTAAAAGTTGCGTCTAATGCTAGCGGCATCCAGCGTATTGTTAAGGTGTTTGAATACATCGATTAACGTTAAACCAAAGCTTCTTTTGAGAACATAAAAAAGGGCCATTTGGCCCTTTTTTATGTTCTCAAAAGCATGACTAACCGGCTTAGTTATTTAACAACTTTGAGCGTAGGACGCTTCGTCCGACTTGCAATTGATGACACCGTGCCCGGTGCTTTTGGTTTATCTACCGTTGCTAAAGGTGAGTTAGATGGGCCATCAGGATCTGGAATACCTGGCTCAAAGCCAAACCCCATACCTTCACCGCTTTCTTTAGCATACACGGCCATCACCGCTAATATAGGCACGTAGACATGCATGGGCACGCCGCCAAAGCGCGCGTTAAACTCTATCGCCTCATTACCAAGGTTTAAGCCTTCCACTGCGCTAGGTGCAATATTTAGCACAATTTGCCCATCACTAATAAAGTGTTCAGGCACCATCACGTCATTGATAGTCGCATCAACCACCATGTGTGGAGTGGAATCGTTATCCAAGATCCACTCATGAAGGGCACGTAATAAGTAAGATCGACTTGGAGTCATCATCTTCACGGCCTCAATTAAAGCCGAATTTCATGCTCAAGCTCAGACAGACTTTCTTGAAAACCTTCGCGCGCAAATATGCGTTCCATATACTCTAGCATGGGAGCTGCTTGTAGCTCTGGAAGATCAATACCCAACTGCGGCAAGCGCCACAAGATTGGTGCGATACAGCAGTCAACCAAAGTAAACTCTTCACTCATAAAGAAGTCTTTTTCAGTAAAGATCGGTGCTGTAGAAATGAGACTTTCACGCAGCTCTTTTTGAGCTTCAATAATTTCAGCTTCATCATCTGAGGTCATGATTAGGTCGGCAAGGCGGCACCAATCACGCTCAATACGGTACATATACAACCGACTTTCTGCACGAGCTACAGGATATACGGGCAGTAATGGTGGATGGGGGAAGCGCTCATCCAAGTATTCCATCATCACATTAGCTTCGTAAAGCACTAGATCACGGTCGACCAAGGTCGGCAAACTGTTATAGGGGTTTAGATCAGCCAGATCTTCTGGCTTGTGCTCATCATCAACATCAATGATGTCAACGGTAACACCCTTTTCTGCCAAAACAATACGCACGCGGTGGCTGTAATGATTTGAACCATCAGAAAAAAACGTCATGGAAGAGCGTTTAGCGACTACACCCATGTGGATATACCTCAATAATAAACGTTAGCGCTCAGCGCCGGAAACGAAGTCGCGACCTATGCCCTTCACCTAGGGTGAGGGGCATAGGTCGCGCTTAAATAGACTGCAATCGACTATTATACCTCAAAGTCAGGCGTTAATGGACGTCGCGCCAGAATTCCTTTTTCAAGAAGTAGAACAACACGGTCATCATCAAACAGAATAAAATAGCCCACAGACCAATCCGTTGACTGTCGCTCTTGTAAGGCTTCGACATATACGCCATGAAGTTGGTTAGGTCATACATCGCTGCATCAAATTGAGCCGGTGTCATAGTGCCTGAGCCTTCTGCCACAGAGAGTAGCTCACAACTTTGCTCAGTTAATGCCTCACCCGTTAGACTATCGATCACTGCAGTTCCATGGTCGTCCAGTTGGGTAATCTCACCACAACCTTTAGTTTGGATGCCCTGCAAGTCTGCCAACACGTTAGGCATACCCACAGCCGGGTAAACCACGTTATTGACCCCATAGGGACGACTCTCATCAGCATAGAAACTGCGCAGATAAGTGTAAACCCAATCGGTACCGCGTAGGTTAATTTCATTCGTTAAGTCTGGTGGAGTGGCTCCGAACCACTGAGCAGCAAGCTTAGGGTCCATTGCACTGGTCATCTGATCACCAATTTTTTGATCACTAAAAATCAAATGCTGGATAACTAGATCTTCAGGGATGTGCAAATCCTCTGCCGCCCGAATATAACGCTGGTACTGGGCTGTATGACAGCCCAGACAGTAATTGACATAGGTTTGCATGCCACGCTGTAGTGAGCCTTTGTCGCTCGCATCCGCTTCCATAGAATCCAGCTTTATACTCGGCCCACCACTGGCCTGAGCAAACATAGGCATCATCAATATTAAACTAATTAAGAATAACTTCTTCATGATTCTACCACCCTCGAAGGAACAGGCTTCGTCGCTTCAATGCGCGTATAAAACGGCATCAGTATGAAGTATAGGAAATACAAAAGGGTAAATAACTGAGCAGCTTGTGTGCGGCCCTCTGTTGTGGCAATGGTACCCAGGTACCCTAGAACAATGAAACTCACAACAAAAACGGCCAGCGCCGTCCGGCTCATCCAGCCTTTGTAGCGCATTGATTTAACCGGACTGCGATCTAACCAAGGCACCACGAACAGGATGGCTATAGCCCCACCCATGGTCACTACGCCTAAAAACTTAGCATCTAAACCAAACAGCGAAAAGGTAATAGCACGCAGCATGGAATAGTAAGGCGTGAAATACCACACTGGCGCAATGTGTTCAGGCGTCTTTAGTGAGTTGGCAGGCTCATAGTTAGGCTTCTCAATAAAGTAACCCCCACCTTCTGGAAAAAAGAAAATGACTAAGCAAAACACCGTTAGGAAAATACCGATAGCCACTAGATCTTTCACCACGTGGTAGGGCCAAAACGCGATCCCATCAACGGGCACGCCATTTTCATCTTTATTTTTGTCAATTTCGATGCCATCTGGATTGTTCGAACCCACATCGTGTAATGCCAAAATATGTAATAAAACCAAGGCCATAATCACGATGGGAAGAGCAATAACATGCAACGAGAAGAACCGATTCAAGGTAATACCTGAAATCAGGTAGTCGCCACGGATCCACTGAACAAGGTCTTCGCCTACTACGGGAATGGCGCCGGCTAAAGATAAGATAACCTGAGCACCCCAGTAGGACATTTGACCCCAGGGCAATAGATAACCGAAGAATCCTTCCGCCATTAGCGTTAGGTAAATGGCCATACCAAAGAGCCAGATCAACTCACGTGGTTTCTGGTAGGAGCCATACATTAAGCCCCTGAACATGTGTAAATAAACCACAATAAAAAAGGCTGAGGCGCCTGAAGAATGCATGTATCGAATGATCCACCCCATCTCCACATCACGCATGATGTATTCAACTGAGGCAAAAGCTCCTTCAGCAGAGGGCTCATAGGACATAGTGAGCCATATACCTGTGAGTATCTGATTCACTAAAACGAGTAAAGAAAGAACACCAAAAACATACCAAAAGTTAAGGTTTTTGGAAGCATAGTACTTTGACATGTGGTCTTGCCACATTTGGGTCAGAGGAAAGCGATCGTCAATCCAACGAACAATACCTCTTTCCGCCTTAGCGCGGTTAGGATTACCAACAGCCATTACGCATTTCCTCCATCTTCGCCAATTAGAATAACTGAATCACTCTCATAAAAATGTGGCGGAATTTCTAAGTTTGTCGGGGCTGGCTTACTTTTAAATACGCGGCCAGATAAATCAAAAGTTGAACCATGGCAGGGGCAATAAAAGCCTCCATTCCAATCTTCACCTAAGTCGACTGGCGCCACTTCAGGGCGATAGGTGGGTGAACAACCTAAATGGGTACAAATGCCAATCATCACGATGTATTCGTCACGCAAAGCACGCGCTGCAGTGCTCGGCACATAACTTGGCTGCTTTGACTTAACAGATGCGGGGTCAGCTAAACTATCGTCTAGAGTGGCCAAGTGCGCCAAGGCTTCTGCGCTGCGCCGAACAATCCATACAGGCTTTCCACGCCACTCAACAATCATTTGTTGGCCTGGTTCTAATTTACTAACATCTGCCTTGACCGGTGCACCAGCCGCTTTGGCTTTTGCACTAGGGTTCCAGGAAGATACAAAAGGGGTTAGAGCCGCTACACTGCCAACTCCACCCACAACTAAGGATGCACCGACTAGTACGCGACGTCGCGTATTCACGCCTTCATTACTCATTCAATTGGTCTCCAGCTAGGCTGTAAAATTACTGAGCGCAATTTTAAAGGAAAGGTACTAAATAGACAAGGTTAATGCCCCACTCCAAGGCTACAAAAGCCTTTGATTTTCAACAAGCCACAAAAAAACCCAGCATCATGGCTGGGTTTTTTAAACATGCACCAAAACGATGCAATAAGCTTAACGCTTAGAGAACTGAGGACGTTTACGCGCCTTGCGCAAGCCCACTTTTTTACGTTCCACTTCACGCGCATCGCGGGTCACAAAACCAGCCGCACGCAGACTAGGGCGTAAAGTTTCATCGAAGCTCATTAAAGCCCGAGTAATACCGTGGCGAATTGCGCCAGCCTGACCAAAACCACCACCACCTTCTACAGTGATTTTTAGGTCAAATTTTTCAACTGTTTCGGTCAACTCTAATGGTTGGCGAACAATCATGCGGGCTGTTTCACGACCAAAATAAACATCCAATTCGCGGCTGTTTACTGTAATGGCACCAGTGCCAGGAGTCATGAACACACGAGCGGTAGAGGTCTTACGACGACCGGTACCGTAATATTGAGTAACTGCCATGATCGTCTCCTTACAGGGTCAATGCTTGTGGTTGTTGCGCTTGATGTGGATGCTCAGTACCAGCATACACTTTAAGCTTGGCGTACATAGCGCGGCCCAGTGGGCCTTTTGGCAACATACCTTTAACAGCGAATTCAACGGTGCGCTCAGGAGCGTGATCAACCATCTTTTCGAATGACATAGAACGCAAGCCACCAGGATATCCTGTGTGACGATAGTACATTTTGTCTTTTGCTTTATTGCCAGTTACACGGACCTTTTCGGCGTTAACAACGATGATGTAATCACCTGTATCAACGTGAGGAGTGTATTCTGGCTTATGCTTACCACGCAGGCGGCGAGCGATTTCAGTTGCCATACGACCCAAAGTTTTACCTTCAGCGTCGACAACATACCAGTCACGGGTCACGTCAGCTGGTTTAGTACTTACGGTTTTCATGTGAATAACCTATTTAACGGCCCAGTTTATTAAGCCTACCTATAATTATTGAGTTATTGCGCTGCCTTAAAACAACCTTCATTAGAGCGGCCAATAACGTGCCTAGCAGTCTATGCCCCTAACAACTCTTTAGCTAAGCTAGAAAAAGCCACGCACCCAGAGCCAACACAGAAACTGCGAGGCGAGATTATACAGGATAAACAAGTGCTTTGTTAAGTGTTAAAGCAAATGTTTTTAGTCTAAGTATCCTTTCAAACTTTTACCCTGACACATGGCCCCGCGCTAGGTACTCATGAGACTGCATCTCCTGCAATCGGCTTAACGTTCGGCGGAATACGAAATCTAATTGCCCCCCCGCATAAAGCTCTAACAGGGGCACCTCTGCAGACATGATGAGTTTTAGATTGGCGTCATAACAAACATCCACTAAGTTGACAAAGCGCCGCGCCTGATCTTCCATACCTGCTTTTAAGCAAGGCACATCACTAATGATTAGGCCATGAAATTCATATGCCAATTCTAGATAATCATTTTGCGACCGAGGTTGCACACATAACTGATCAAAACTGAACCAGATAATATCATCACACAGCCTAATATAGGTGAACGCCCGCCCATTGATATTGATGACACCCCCGCCTGTGCCACTGATTCCAATTTCCAGCGGCGCTTGCAAAGGCAATTGCAAAGGAGATTGCAATGGTGCTAAAGCTGAAAAGCTCGATGCCAAACTTATATCTGCCTCGGCATCGAGGGGCCAGTGATACAGCTCTGCTTGAGACAATGTTCGCAAACGGTAATCAACCCCACCATCTACATTGATGACCTCCGTATGCTTTTCTAATAGAGCAATAGCAGGTAAAAAACGCTGTCTTTGTAGGCCATTTTCATACAAGCCTTGGGGTTCTATATTAGACGTAGCCACCAGCACCACGCCCATTTGAAATAGGTTTTCTAGTAAGTGCGCTAAGATCATAGCATCGGTAATGTCAGTCACAAAAAACTCATCAAAACAAATAACCATAGCCTCATCAGCTAATTCCTGAGCTACCATCTTTAGCGGATTCTTTATGCCTTTATGAAATGATAAACGGTGATGAACATGGCGCATAAAACGGTGAAAGTGCGAGCGCTTTTTGTTCTCAAAAGGCAAGCACTGGTAAAACACATCCATGAGGTAGGTTTTACCACGCCCAACCCCGCCCCAAAAATACAAACCTCTAGTGGCTAATTGCTGCTTAGAGTGGCCGCCAGCCCAAGCCCCTATTCGCTGTGATAACGATCTAGGTTGGGTTTGAACATCATCAAGTGCGCATAATTCAAGATAAAGTCTCTGTAAATGCTCAATAGCATTGGCCTGCGCAATGTCTGCAGAAAAGTGTAATTGTTGCTGGTCGTTACGATACTGCTCGATAGGTGAGGCCATATATCAGTCAAAATAGTAAATAGGGTTAATAAATGAATGCGTTAGGTAATATCTGAGATGTACTAATGGACGAATTCCATTACAATACTATCCTGCAAGACATTTTATTGAAAGGAGCTGCTGGTGGATTTACTCAGCAACGATTGGTTTTTTTGGTTAGTCATCACTCTGCTTGGCTTTGGCATTGGATTTTTATTCGGGCGCAATAATAATAGCGACCTCAAGCGTCAAAACCAACTTAGCAAGGAACTGCAAACGGCCCATACCGAAATGGCCGAATACAAAGAGCAGGTTAATCTGCATTTTGCAGACACGGCTGCCGCCGTCAACCAACTCACTGATAGCTACCGCAATGTGCATGAGCAGTTGGCCAAAGGGGCCCAAAGCTTATGTGATGACCCAGACACTGTGAGCAGCTTAGAAACCATTGCAGGGCCAAAAGAGAGCACTATAGAACACCAAGCTGAGCCTGCACCGACTATTCGTCCTCCCATGGACTATGCGCCGAGCAGCAGCACTAAAGAACATGGCACTTTAGACGAGCGCTACGGCCTCAAACCTAAGCAAGAGGCGACTGCCCCATCAGCCTATGACATTCCTGTGACCCCCACCGCTAAAACCTGAGCACTTAGGTGCAGTGCCATGGAGGCTAGAGAGACTTTTAGGTGGATTTTTTAGGCTTTTGAGGTTCGATAAAGGTTTTGAAGGTTTTGAAGGTTTTGAAGGTTTTGAAAATATAGCCACGCCTACCCGCTCAAGCCTGAGCCCATGCGCTTAGAGCTACTACCTTAAGCCATAAGCCATAATTCAAAAGCTGCTTAAACAAAGCATCACTAACCACAGCCCCAGCCACCCATCACTGGCTTCTATAATCACCTCAACTTTATATACAAACAGCTCAGGTGTTTTTTGCCTTTAACTGCACCAAAGTTTAAACTACGTAGGTGCATGACAAACACTCATTAACAACCTTTATTAAGCCATTAGCGATTCTATAATGATATGACCCGTTCGTTTATCAAATATTTGTTACCCTTCGCCCTATCGGGCGTGCTTCTGGCCATCGCTCTTATGTTCGTCGCCCCCCAGTGGTTTACAAAAACCACAGGTATTCCTTTGTGGTCCACAACTGGGTTCAGTACCCAAAAAACGCTAGAACCTAGCTATGCCGATGTACTTGAACACAGCATGGACTCAGTGGTGCGCATATACAGCCAGATTTCAATGCCCGCGACCAGTATTGCCTTATTAAAAGACCCTCACTATGCCAACTTATTAGAGGGCCAATTAATTGATGCCGACACTAACGAGGTGCATTTGGGTTCAGGGGTCATCGCCAGTGCTGAAGGGCACATTATTACTAACAATCACGTCATTGAAAACTCTAAGCGAATTTTAGTGGGTTTAGCTGATGGTCGATCTGCAGCCGCCACTTTAGTCGGCACTGACCCGGCCACCGACTTGGCCGTCATCAAGATTGAACTTGTTAACTTAACCCCAGCCAAGGTGCCTGCTGATTTAGATTCTCGTGTAGGCGATCTAGTATTTGCCATTGGCAACCCCCACGGTCTGGGCCAATCGGTGTCAATGGGCATTATCAGTGGTAAAGAACGCAATCGATTAGGCCTCAATACCTTCGAAAGTTTCATTCAAACCGATGCGGCTATTAACTCGGGTAATTCAGGTGGCGCCTTGATTAACGCGCAAGGAGAGCTGGTAGGCATCAATACTGCGCACTTTTATAACTCATCCACAAGCTCAAGGAGCCAAGGCATTGGTTTGGCTATACCCATTAATATTGCTTCTGAAGTCTTGCGTAGTATTGTCACTCAAGGGCAAGTTGTCCGAGGCTGGTTAGGTATTGATTTCAACGTATTTAAACGTCAATATAGCCAAAATGTGTTTGCTTTGAACCAAGACACTGGCATCATGTTATCGGGTGTTTATGCCAATAGCCCAGCCCATTTAGCAGGCTTGCAACCTGGCGATTTAATTACCCATTTTGATGATAATCTTATTGAAGATTGGAATGAATCTTTAAACTACGTGACTCAACTAAAGCCTGGCAGCAAGCTCAAAGTCACTTATCGACGTGACAATCAATCTGCCACAATCACGGCTATCCTTGGTACCCGCCCATCTGCTCAGTAAGTGACTTATTATGACTCATTCTACCCCACCACCTGAGCAAGACATGATCTTTGCACAACCCCTTGCAACGCCAGTACCATTTGAGTTTAATGCTCAGGTCGCTGACGTATTCGAGAATATGATTCAGCGGTCAGTGCCAGGATATAATTTTTTATTGGATGTCATCGGTTTACTTGCAGCCCGATATGGCCAACCCCATAGTCAATGCTATGACTTGGGCTGCTCTCTTGGCACTATGACCTTGCGTTTACGCCAAAACCTACCCGCCGATGCTCACATCGTTGGGGTAGATAACTCTGCTGCTATGGTCAGTCGGTGTCGACATAATATGGCTCGAGATCATAGCCAAGCCAGCTATGAAATTTGCCAACAAAATTTACAAGATACGGTCATAGAAAATGCATCTATGGTTATCCTCAACTTTACACTACAATTTATTGCCGATATTGAAAGACCGAGTATTCTTAAAAATATCGCTGATGGCATGCGCCCAGGTGGCGTTTTACTACTGGCTGAAAAGGTCTGCTTTGATGACCCACAACAACAGGACTTACAAGTGGACTTATACCACGACTTTAAGCGTTACCAAGGCTATAGTGATCTTGAAATCGCTCAGAAGCGGGCTGCCTTAGAAAATGTTTTGGTACCCAATACGTTAGAACAACACCGACAACGCTTACTTGACGCAGGCTTTAGCCGAGTTGAGACCTGCATGCAATGTTTTAACTTTTGTGCCTTACTCGCTTTCAAGTAAGGTCGGATCGGGTGCTTGAATTATTTCACTGAAACGTGACCTGCGAGACCAACATGGGCATAAATTTAGAGGTTTTTTTTGAATTCACAAAAAACTCCAACCTAGAGCAGTTTCATCCACAACTAAGACACGTTTTGCAGCAGCATTACGAACTCAAAAACCATGGCCGATCCATAGAATGGGATCGTGCCCTTGAGTCCATGCCCCAAATAGAGTGTGCCGACTATAGCTTCACAGATGACAGTGTTTGTATTGTTAAACCTGAACATCTAGGGTTGGACTCGATGGAGTACAAGCAACACCTTAAAGCTTTCATGCCCTGGCGCAAAGGTCCTTGGAATTTGTTAGGCGTTGAAATACAAACAGAATGGCATTCAGATTGGAAGTGGCAGCGCATTGAACCCCACATTAGCCCCCTAGAGGGCCGGCAAGTGCTTGATATAGGCACTGGTAATGGCTACTTTTTATTCCGCATGTTGGGTGCTGGAGCGAGTCTTGCACTAGGCATTGATCCCACCCGCATCTTCCTTTATCAATTCCATGCCGCACAACGATTACTGCCTGCCAATGGGGCTTATTTATTGCCACTGCGCAGCGAGCACCTGCCTGCTTTTGGCTGTTTTGATACGGTATTTTGTTTAGGTGTACTTTACCACCGACGTTCACCCATCGACCATATTCAAGAACTCATGTCTTATTTGCGCCCAGGTGGAGAATTGGTACTGGAAACTTTAGTCGTACCAGGGGACATCAATACTATCCTTGTGCCTCCAGAGCGTTATGCAAAAATGGCCAACGTGTGGTTTTTGCCCAGCACTGAGGCTTTAGAGAACATGCTGCGTAAGGTCGGTTTAGAAAATGTACGCACAGTCGATGTTAGTCAAACCACCACTGCAGAGCAAAGAGCCACAGAGTGGATGACGTTTCACTCCCTTGCTGATTTTCTTGATCCAAACGATCCCAGTCGCTCAATAGAAGGGCACCCTGCGCCGTTGAGAGCGACCTTGGTGGCCACCATACGCTAAATTAGCGGCCAACAACGCCATCTTAAAGCTTAGTCAAGGATGCGGTATTCAGCAGATCTGGCATGGGCTGTTAGGCTTTCACCACGTGCCAATACTGAGGCTACTTTCCCCATTTCACTCGCCCCTTGCTCTGAGAACATAATCAACGACGAGCGTTTTTGGAAATCATAAACACCTAAAGGAGATGAGAAACGAGCCGTACCTGAAGTGGGCAGCACGTGGTTTGGCCCAGCGCAATAATCGCCCAAGGACTCCGCTGTATGACGGCCCATAAAAATAGCCCCCGCATGACGGATTTCAGGCAACATAGCTTCAGGATCTGCTACTGATAATTCTAGGTGTTCAGGGGCAATGCGATTAGTAATGTCGATCGCTTCTTGCATATTGGCAACCTGAATAAGAGCCCCACGATTTTCAATTGATGTCTTGATAATACTGCTGCGCTCCAAGGTTGGCAGCAGGGCTTTAAAGCTGGCTTCCACCTGATCCAAATAGTCTTTGTCTGGGCACAACAAAATAGATTGAGCTTGCTCATCGTGTTCAGCTTGAGAGAACAAGTCCATAGCGACCCAGTCTGGGTTAGTATGGCCATCACAAATAATTAAAATTTCTGACGGCCCCGCTATCATGTCAATGCCACACGCACCAAACACGGCGCGCTTGGCCGTTGCTACATAAATATTTCCTGGACCCACAATTTTGTCTACTTTTGGCACCATTGGGGTACCATAAGCGAGGGCTGCTATCGCTTGGGCTCCGCCAATAGCAAAAACACGATCTACCCCAGCGATGGCTGCTGCAGCCAGGACTAACGGATTGACTTTGCCATTAGGCAAAGGCACCGTCATGATGATTTCCTTCACTCCAGCGACCTTGGCAGGAATAGCGTTCATTAAAACCGATGAAGGGTAACTTGCCTTCCCACCTGGCACATATATTCCCACCCGATCCATCGCTGTTATTTGCTGACCAAGCAAAGTGCCGTCAGCTTCAACATAGCTCCATGAATCTTGTCTTTGGTGTTGGTGGTAAGCGCGGATTCGAGCGGCTGCAGTTTGTAATGCATCTCGTTCTTGATGACTAATATCTGCCAACGCTTGGTCAAGCTTTTGCTGGGGGATTTCAAGTTCTGACGCCGTTTTAAATGGTGTGCGGTCTAACTGATTGGTCAATTGCAACAAGGCCGTATCACCTTGCAATTTTACACGTTCTATAATGTCCGCTACAGTTTTTTGTACACGTTGATCAGAAACACTTTCCCAACCCAGTAATTGACTCAACTGAGCCTCAAAATTGGCCTGTTGAGTATCAAGCCGGTTGACTTTAAGCCATTGCATTTTAATGTCCCTGAAGGGCGTTAACCGCCGCAGATAACTGTTCAATAAGGGGGCCTATGCGGCCATGTTTGAGCTTCATAGACGCTTGGCTGACCACTAGCCTGCTGCTAATGACGGCAATTTCTTCCAATGGCTCTAAGCCATTAGCCTTGAGGGTATTACCCGTGTCAACAATATCTACAATTTGATCTGCCAAGCCTAAAAGAGGCGCTAGCTCCATAGCCCCGTAGAGCTTGATAATATCTACTTGTTGCCCTTGCTCAGCAAAATAGGCCTTGGTTATGTTGACAAACTTGGAGGCGACTCTTAGACGTCTGCCCGCCGGTGCAGCGCCAATAGGGGCACAAGTCATGAGTCGACACTTGGAAATTTGGAGGTCTAACGGCTCATACAAGCCATTACCACCATGTTCTAATAATACATCCTTGCCTGCTACACCCATATCTGCAGCGCCGTAGGACACATAGGTAGGGACATCTGTCGCACGAATGACTAGAAATCTTACTCCAGGCTGAGTGGTTTCAAAGACTAATTTACGACTGGTGTATACATCTTCCAGAGGTTCGATGCCTGCACTGGCAAAAAGTGGCAAAGTTTCCTTTAAAATGCGACCTTTAGACAATGCAATGGTCAGACTGTTGGGCATGGTGATATTTTCCAGTTAGGCAACGCGCTTGATAATAGCGCCTAAAGCGCCCATTTTTTCTTCAATGCAATCATAGCCACGATCAATATGATAAATTCGATCAATAATAGTTTCGCCATCTGCCACTAGGGCCGCAATCACAAGACTTGCAGAAGCTCGGAGGTCTGTCGCCATGACCGGCGCTGCCTTCAGCCTTTCAATACCTTGTTGGATTACAGTGTTGCCTTCGACGACCACTTGCGCACCCATGCGAGCCATTTCGTCGATGTGCATAAAGCGATTTTCAAAAATAGTTTCAGTAATCCGTCCACTGCCGATTGCAATGGCGTTAAGGGCCGAAAACTGAGCTTGCATATCTGTAGGAAAAGCGGGGTATGGTGCAGTTTTTAAATTAACCGCTGTCGGTCGTTTGCCGTGCATATCTAAGCTAATCCAGTCTTCACCAATAGTAATTTCTGCCCCCGCTTCTTCCAATTTAGCAAGCACTGCTTCCATAATGTCAGGTCGTGTATCTTTAACTTTAATGCGTCCACCGGTCACTGCAGCGGCGACTAAATAAGTGCCTGTCTCTATCCTGTCTGGTAAGACGTCGTAATGACAACCGTGAAGTTTTTCAACTCCTTGTATGCGTATAGTACCTGTGCCATGGCCAGTAATTTTTGCACCCATGGCAATCAAACATTCTGCTAAATCTACAACTTCAGGTTCACGCGCAGCGTTGTCTAAAATGGTTTCACCATCTGCCAAAGTAGCTGCCATGAGGATATTTTCGGTACCTGTTACCGTAACCGTATCGAAAAATATATGTGCCCCGTGCAGGCGGTCTGCCTTGGCACGAATATAACCTTCTTCAACCGTAATGGTTGCACCCATGGCTTCTAAACCACGAATATGTAGATCTACAGGTCGACTACCAATGGCACAACCACCGGGTAATGATACTTCTGCTTCGCCAAAGCGCGCCACCAAGGGGCCTAATACAAGAATAGAAGCACGCATGGTTTTAACTAAGTCATAAGGGGCTATGCAGTGGTCTAGCGTGGTTGCATCAATCTCTACACTCAGTTTATCTCCCAGCAGCAGAGAGACCCCCATCCGACCTAATAATTCGATCATGGTAGTGACGTCATGTAAGTGAGGAAGGTTACGAATAGTAACCGGTTCCTGAGCCAGCAGGGTTGCCGCTAGTATGGGTAGTGCAGCATTTTTTGCACCCGCAATCCGAATTTCTCCATCGAGGCGTTTACCACCGGTAATACTTAATTTATCCATAATATTGCTCGCCGAATGTGAGTAGGTCTTAATTCTAAAATAACTTGCGCAATCCTCAGGTCAAGCGTTTAAGCGCTGCCATTGATCTTGAGTGTAGGTTTTTATGCCTAAAGCGTGGATGGAACCATCCGCAATTTGATCCGTTAAGCAACCATAGACCAGTTGCTGTTTCTTCACTGGAGACAAACCGCCAAACAAGTCCCCGACCACAGTAACCTCAAAGCTACAACCTTCGCCACTAGGAATGACTTGGGTCCCTGCAAGTTGCTGCTCAATAATTTGTTTAACTTGTTGCGCGTCCAAAATATTCTCCAAGGGCTAATTTGGCGCATATGATAGCAAAATACTCGTCACTATCGCCACCAAAGTTTAGTAATCAATCGACTCAGGATGGGTCATTCCAAAATGCAATGACATCATCCATATTGCCTTTCCTTTGGGCCATAGCACTGGAAAATTGCTTCCTAAAAGCTAAACCCAAATTAATGCCATCAATAGTGACATTGGTGACACGCCAGCCTTGCTGGCGTTTTTTCATGGCATAGTTAATATCGTAGGCTGCACCATTGGCTAGCACCTTGACCCAAACTTTTTGCCGGCCAGGCTTTTTACTAAGCGTGGGGTTTGGTTGAATCTCAAAATTATTAATTTTTAAAGACATGACCGCACCCGAATAAGTGTTTAACAGTGAACGCTTAAACACGGCCTGGAATTCATCGATTTGTTGAGGCGATGCCCGTCGGTAGAATTTAGCCATCACCCCTTTGGCAAGGCTTTCAAAATCAATGACCGTGTCCATGATGACTTCCATACCTAAAAGCATTTTTGACACATCTAAAGGCACAGTTTCCCCTGCAGTTTCGCTATCACGAAGCGCATCTAAACGACCCTGTTCCAGTAAGCTAAGCATAGCTTGTGTACTTTTCTCAACCACTTGACTGGCTTCTTGCCATTCATCTGCCTTGGCCATTAGGGCGCATAAAAGTAGCACTATAGTTAACGTGAATCGTGTACTCTTAGTTTTTAACGTCATCATGCTCGTTGTTCCTTATTATTTATCACCAAGGTTAATCAAAAATTGGCCAATAAGCTCTTCTAAAATGAGTGCCGACTGGGTATCTTCAATCATATCTCCAGCCCCTAGCAGATCGTCTTCTGCTCCCGCAGTAATACCGACATATTTTTCACCTAATAAGCCCGCCGTTAATATGCTCGCACTGGAATCAATGGATAAATAATTGATCTGTCCATAAATTTGCATGCGCACCTCAGCCATTAATGTATCGGGGTCTATACCCACAGCAACCACTTCACCTATCGTCACCCCAGCCATAGTTACCTTGGCTTTTGGGCCAAGACCCGCAGCATTTTCAAACAAAGCACTCACAGGGTAATGACCAACATTGCGAGACATGCTGCCGCCACTAACCTGCAACGCCAAAGCCACTAGGGCAGCTATGCCAGCCACCATCATTGCACCCACACTCAGTTCTAACCATCTCTTGTTCATACTGCGCCTCCAAACATTAGCGCTGTTAAAATAAAATCAAAGCCTAAAATCGCCAAAGAGCTATACACCACAGTCCGAGTGGT
This sequence comes from Candidatus Njordibacter sp. Uisw_058, assembly GCF_047730065.1. Classification (GTDB taxonomy): domain Bacteria; phylum Pseudomonadota; class Gammaproteobacteria; order Pseudomonadales; family Balneatricaceae; genus Njordibacter. The sequence continues at coordinate 760,462 of NZ_CP159829.1, read as the reverse complement.
CGCAGCACTTATACCTTGGGACGTTGGAAGACATGAATACCCTTGATATAACGCAATCCAGCTAATTAAAAATGCGAAGACTAAAGCTTTGAGCATGCCATTGAGAACATCTTCATTAAAATCAACAGCCTGCTGCATATTGCCCCAATAAGAGCCGCTGTAGACCCCCAGCCATTCCACCGCGACAAGGTGTCCACCATAGATACCAACCAAGCTAAAAATAGCCACCAGTATAGGTAAGGATATAATGCCCGCCCAAAATCTTGGTGCAACAATGCGATGCAATGGGTCGATGCCAAACATTTCCAAACTGGCTAACTGCTCTGTGGCTTTCATTAGGCCAATCTCTGCGGTTAACGCAGAACCCGCTCGACCGGCAAATAATAAGGCCGCCACGACCGGAGCCAGTTCTCTCACGAGTGTTAGAGCCACCATTTGACCCACAGCCTGTTCTGACCCATAGGCTGATAGCAAGGTAAAGCCCTGCAGTCCCAGCACCATGCCGATAAATAACGCAGAAACCAGTATGATAATTAGCGACTGTACGCCCACTACATAAAGCTGCTGGATTAACCTAGCGAAACTGGATGCCTTGGGTTGCACCATAATGGCTTGCAACAACATTAATAAAGCTTGGCCCATTTGCACTAACTTATGCAAAAAAACAGCGCCTAAGTTAGCAATACAACTAACCACAAAACTGAGCATTATGATGGCCCCCTCAGCTCGTCCTGAAAGGCGGGTGCAGGATAGTGAAATGGAATAACACCATCAGCTTCTCCGTGAATGAATTGCTTTACTGCCGGGTCAGTGCTGTGCTTTAAAGCGTCAGGATGATCCTGGGCTAACACCCGCCCCTCTCCTAGTAAAATCACATGATCTGCTATTGCAAAAGCTTCAGCAACGTCATGAGACACCAATACACTGGTTAGTTGCAACTGATCATTCAAACTTTTGATCAATCTTTGCAGGACTGCCATGGCAATAGGGTCTTGGCCTGCAAAGGGTTCATCATAAAGGATCACCTCCGGCTCCATTGCGACCGCCCGAGCTAAGGCAACACGCCGCGCCATACCACCTGAGAGTTGTGAAGGCATGAAATCTTTCACCCCACGCAAACCCACGGCTTCCAATTGAGTTAGCACTCGATTATGCAAATCATCAGCTGACAAGTTCATGTGTTCTCTCAAGGGAAAGGCCACATTTTCAAAAACAGAGAGATCAGTAAACAAAGCACCACTTTGAAATAACACCCCCAAGCGCTTGCGCAGTTGGTTAAGCTGTTTTTGTTTGATCTTAGCAATATCTTGATCAAACAAAAAAACCTGTCCCTTATGCGGCTGTAACTGGCCACTAATAAGACGTAACAGAGTTGTTTTTCCAGTCCCACTTGGGCCCATGATAGCCGTGATTTTTCCTGCAGCTATGGCACAATTTAGGTCTTCAAATATAGCCCGACCGCCACGATAGAAGCTGACGTTTTGCAGATTAATTATGCCGTCTGTGTGCATTGGTGAAGTTCCGATAATGGCCTTAACTTTCATGACTACAAGTTTAGCATTGACTCGCTTAACTGCAAAGAAACTTGCAAATTCAGTCAAGTCTTGCTTTCATTGCGCCTCGCTACTGGAGCTAATCCTGTTGAGGACCTGTAGTTACCTATTCACCTCCACTCTATTATTAGACGTTACTATGCTTATCGCCATTGCCGCCGTTTTAATCGGTTTAATCCTACTTATTTGGAGTGCCGATCGCTTTGTTGATGGCGCTTCTGCAACAGCCAGCCACCTAGGCATGTCTCCCCTATTAATTGGCCTAACTATTGTGGCTTTTGGCACCTCTGCGCCTGAAATGCTAGTCTCTGCTATGGCCGCCCTAGATGATGCCCCAGGACTCGCTATTGGCAATGCCATCGGCTCCAATATAGCCAATATAGCCTTAGTTTTAGGAGCCACTGCGCTTGTTTCACCGCTGCCAATAAAGGGTAACTTGGTGCGGGTTGAGTTGCCCATACTAACCCTCGCCACGATGGGTGCGGGCATTGTATTATTAGATTACTATCTTGACGCAGTCGACAGTGGGTTATTATTACTTGGTTTGGTTGTGTGTTTGTATTTATTTAAACGCTATCAACAAGACTATACTCAAGAAGCTTCGCAAGACCATTCACAAGACAAAGAAAAACCATTAGCCAAAATGAGCTTAAAGGTGGGGATTGTTTGGTTGTTAGTGGGCTTAGCTCTACTAGCACTGGGGTCAAGAATATTAGTTGGTGGTGCCGTGTATATTGCCACATCATTAGGTGTGAGTGAGATGATTATTGGCCTCACTATTATCGCCATTGGCACTAGCTTGCCAGAACTTGCGGCTTCCATAATGAGTGCTCGCAAAGGCCAACACGGTATTGCACTGGGCAATGTCATCGGTTCTAATGTTTTTAATTTATTGGGTGTCATGGCGATACCCGCCCTCATCAGCCCTGTGGTTATAGAAGCCGATGCCCTATGGCGGGACTATGGGCTCATGTTAATGTTGACACTCTTTATCCTTGCCCTAGGATTTAAAGCCCGTCGCGGGGGTCATATTTCTAGGCCTATAGGCGGCTTACTGCTGTTGATCTATGTTATGTATATGTTTTTACTTTATACTAATGCTAGATAATTCACGCACATGACTTAGGAGATGTTGTGAGCCAAAAAAACGCTGAGGGGCCCAACCCAACTCAGACCGCACTATTCGCCGAATCTGCTTTACGCACCATTAGCCTAGAGCAGGCAGCCGTTGCTGAATTAGCCACTCGCATTGATGGGGCCTTCGAACAGGCCTGCCAGTTATTAATGGATTGTTCAGCCCGCGTAGTTTTACTAGGCATGGGTAAATCAGGCCACATTGCTAACAAAATTGCAGCAACTTTAGCCAGTACCGGCACACCTGCTTTTTTCGTTCATGCGGGTGAGGCTAGTCACGGTGACATGGGGATGATCACTGCCCAAGATGTAGTCATTGCCTTGTCTTACTCTGGCACCACAAGGGAAATTGTGACCCTATTACCTATGTTAAAGCGCCTCGGTACGCCGCTAATTACAATGACAGGTGCTGAAGACTCTACCCTCGCTAAAGCGGCCGATGTGCATCTTAATGTCAAAGTGAGTACCGAAGCTTGCCCCTTAAATCTTGCCCCTACCTCAAGCACCACAGCCTGCTTGGTCATGGGAGATGCCATTGCCATCGCTTTGTTAGAAGCGAAAGGTTTTAGTGCCAAAGATTTTGCCTTTTCTCACCCAGGTGGAGCACTGGGTCGAAAGTTATTACTTAAAGTGAGTGATATCATGCACACTGGCGATGACTTACCGTCAGTTTCACAAAACACCCGCTTTGCCGATGCCCTCATGGAAATGACCCAAAAGAGTATGGGCATGACTGCCGTCGTGAGTCCCCAAGGCCAACTCACAGGCATCTACACAGACGGTGATTTACGGCGCAGCTTAGATCATAGCCAAGATCTGCGCGAATGCCACATTAGCGAACTTATGACCCATAATCCTATTCAAGCCCAAGCTGATATGCTGGCTGCTCAAGCCTTGCAAATAATGCAACAATACCAAATTAATGCCCTTATTGTATGTGATAAAAACAATCACCCTGTGGGCGCAATTAACATGCACGACCTGTTAAAAGCGGGAGTCATATAACATGCCTTCACAAGAACTCACTGCGGCTCAGCTTGCTAGACACGCCCATTCTGTGCGTCTCCTCGCATTAGATGTAGACGGTGTACTAAGCGATGGCCAGCTTTATTTTAGTAACCAAGATGAAGAAATCAAAGCCTTTAACAGTTTAGATGGCCAAGGCATTAAAATGCTCCAAGCCAGCGGTGTCAAGGTGGCTATTATCACGGGCAGAAGTTCCAACATTGTGAGCCAAAGAGCTCAACAGTTAGGCATCGAATTAGTGTTGCAAGGACGAGAAGACAAGCTCACTGCGCTGCATGAGCTAACTCAACACTTACAATTAGACTGGGCTAACATGGCGTATATGGGCGATGACTTGCCAGACCTTGCCGCCATCATCAAGGTCGGCTTAGGTATTACCCTGCCTAATGCTACCAGCACTATGATGCAGTACAGCCAATATGTGACCCGCCGCAATGGTGGCCAAGGTGCCGTGCGAGAGGTGTGTGATTTAATTATGCAGGCTCAAGGTACTTGGGATGCTGCCTTAGCACCTTACCTTAACACCTCGCTCACTGCAGCCTCAAAATGATCACTCTATTGCGTAGCCGCTGGTTGTATATCAACTTGGTGACTTTAGGCTTGGTTGGGCTGCTCGCATTATGGTGGTGGCAGAAAGAAGTGCAACAGACAACCGAACAGGATGCCCAGTGGATTCCAGACTATTACATGACGAATGCCACTATTAGCCAATATGACGAAATGGGAAGTTTATCCTCTAAAATAACGGCTCAACGATTTACTCACATTCAAGAGTTTGGCACCACTGACATGTTGCAGCCCAGATTTAATATCTATTTAGCGGATGGGGACTCAGCATGGTTTGGCAAAGCAGACGAGGGACTGATACTCGATTCCGGAGCCCAAGTAAACCTAACAGGTAATGCCATAGTCACTAACGGCCCCGACATTAACCGTCCACTTAGCCTCACCAGCCAAAGCCTCAGGTTATTTCCTCAACAAAATTATGCCGAATCTGACCAACGGGCCAGTCTAACCTCCAAATATAGCGACTTGACGGGCACAGGAATGCGCCTCACACTCGATACCCAACGTTTACTGCTCTTGAATAAAGTCAAGGGTTCCCACTCCACGCCGAGGAATTAATTATGTTTCTGTCTATCCAACAGTCCCTTAGGGTAAAGCCGTTGCCCTATTGGCATGGCTTGATCATTTGCTGCGTGGCTAGTTTAGCCCTCTTGGCCAGCCCTTTGACCTGGGCCCTTGATAGCGACCGCAAGCAGCCCTTAGAGATCACCGCTGATAGTGCCGAGTTGAATGAAGGAGAAGGGTTTTCTATTTATTCAGGCAACGTCATCATCACTCAAGGCACCATGAAAATTGAAGCTTCCACAATTACCCTTACCTTTGATGATAATGGCATTCAAACTATGCTGGCTAAAGAAGGACCTTATGAAGGTTTAGCCTACATGCGCCAGCAATCTGAGCCCAACGAGACTGGCAAAGACGAACTCATGGAAGCTTGGGGCAAAAGCATTGATTATCAGGTTGAAAATGAATTCTTGACCTTAATTGGTAAAGCGAAACTGATCCAACGAGGAAACCAATTTAGTGGCAATAAAATTCTTTTTGACGTTCCTAAGGATAACGTTAAGGCCACCGGTGGTGAGGACAAACGCGTCAAAATGATTTTCTTACCTAACTCCAATTAACCCTCTACCAATATTGTACGATGCGAATGCTATGCTCAATAAGACTAACACTGCGGCAACCCTAGAAGCCAAAAACTTGGCTAAATCCTACAGTAAGCGAGCCATCGTAAAAGATGTCAGCATTCGCGTTGAAGCTGGCCAAGTGGTAGGCCTACTGGGTCCTAACGGCGCAGGGAAAACAACCTGTTTTTATATGATCGTAGGTTTAGTGCACGCAGACCGTGGGCAGATCATCATTAATGATGAGGATATTTCCCATCAACCAATGCACGGAAGAGCCCGCAAAGGCATTGGTTACCTCCCTCAAGAAGCCTCTGTGTTTCGTAAATTGACAGTTGCGCAGAATATATTAGCCATTTTACAAACTCAAAAAAAACTTACAAAAAGCCAGCAATTAGACACATTAGAAAGTCTGCTTTTAGAGTTTAGTCTTGGCCATATTCGGGACAGTTTAGGCATGAGTTTATCGGGGGGAGAGCGCCGCCGGGTAGAGATTGCTCGTGCTTTAGCGAGTGCACCTAAGTTTATTTTGCTCGATGAACCCTTTGCTGGAGTGGATCCTATTTCCGTAAAGGACATTAAACACATCATTCAACAATTGCGCGACAAAGGTATTGGGGTGCTCATCACCGACCACAATGTACGTGAAACATTGGATATTTGTGATCTCGCTTATATCGTCAGTGAAGGTTATATTTTAGCCCAAGGCACGAGTGATGATATCTTAGCGAATCAGCAGGTAAAAGAGGTATACTTAGGCGACGATTTCACTTTGTGATCAAGTAAAATAACAAAAGCACCAATAAGTTAACTTAACTATGAAAGCATCTTTACAACTCAAAATGAATCAGCAACTGGCTATGACGCCACAGTTGCAGCAGGCGATTCGTTTACTTCAGCTTTCGACCTTAGACCTTCAGCAAGAAATACAACAAGCCTTGGATTCTAACCCTCTACTTGAACTTGAAGAAGAACTCGATCCAAATGAAATTGGCACTGCAGAAAAAGACAATAGCGATGCCCAGCTTGATGATCTAGCGGCAGAGCATCCTGCTGACGAGTACCAATCAGAGAGTGATTGGAGTGAAGAAATCCCAGTTGAGCTTGCCACTGACAGTTCTTGGGATGACGTTTATCAAAGCTCCACTACTCCTGCAACTGGGCCTGCAGACGACTTTGACTTTGACGCTAACAATACCCACGAACTGAGCTTACAAGAACATCTAGAATGGCAACTCAATGTTAGCCGCTTGAGTGACCTTGACCAATTCATTGGGGCCAGCATTATAGATGCTGTCGATGCACGTGGTTACTTGAGCCAAACGCTAACTGAAATTACAGAAGGCATCAACGGTAATCTAGTGCAACAAGACCAAGAGCTTATTGAAGAAGACGAGACACAAGCGGTACTCACATTAATTCAACAGTTTGATCCCATCGGCGTTGCAGCCCAGGACTTAAGGGAATGTCTGCTCATCCAGTTAAAATACTTACCGTCCGAAACACCTTGGCGCCAAGGTGCGATAGCCATAGTAGACAAACATTTAGATTTACTGGGTAGCCACGATTACAATGCGCTAAGAAGGCGTTCAGGGTATAAGGAAAATGAGCTGCAGCATATTTTCGAACTGATCACCAAATTACAGCCAGAGCCTGGGGTCAGTATTGCCTCAAGCCAAGCCGAGTATGTTATTCCAGACGTTATGGTGCGTAAGGTGAATAACGTGTGGCGTGTTGAACTGAACCCCGAATCGGCACCCAAAATCAGAATTAATCAACAGTATGTAAATTTTGGTGGCAGCGCCAACACTAGTGATAAAAACTATATCAAAAGTCACTTACAAGAAGCACGTTGGTTCTTAAAGAGTCTTGAGAGTCGAAATGAGACCTTACTCAAGGTTGCTGGGCGCATCTGTGAAATACAGCAAGGCTTTTTGGAGCATGGTGCAGAAGCGATGAAACCCCTTGTACTTGCAGAAGTTGCTGAACATGTGGAAATGCATGAATCAACCATCTCTCGAGTCACCACGCAAAAATATATGCACACCCCTAGGGGTATATTTGAGCTAAAATACTTTTTCTCTAGCCACGTTGCTACAGCGAATGGAGGTGAGTGCTCATCAACAGCGATCCGTGCACTCATCAAAAAATTAATTGCGGCGGAATTAACACGCAAACCGTTGAGTGACAGTAAACTGACTGACATGCTTGAACTACAAGGTATTAAAGTAGCACGCAGAACGATTGCCAAATATCGAGAAAGCATGAACATCCCACCCTCTAACGAACGTAAACGACTCACTTGAGATCAACTACCCCACAGGGTTAATAAGTAACTATGAATATTAGTGACATCCTCACACTAGAGCGCACTTTTGCTGATCTGAAGTGGGCTAGCAAAAAACGCACCCTTGAATCTATTAGCCACTTACTCGGGGATCAAATAGCCACCTTAGATGGCAAAGAGCTGTTTAATGCCTTGATCAACCGAGAAAAATTGGGCAGTACTGGCTTTGGTGATGGCATCGCCATCCCCCATTGCCGTCTAGCAAACTGCACACAAGTCACGGGTGCCCTCGTGCGGTTGGCCACAGCCGTTGATTTTGACGCCATTGACCAGCAACCAGTGGATTTACTATTTGTGCTGTTAGTGCCCCTTCAAGCCACCGATGAACATCTTCAAATTTTGGCGACCTTAGCCACAAGTTTTGGAAAGCCTGAATTTCGCTCGAATTTACGAGAAGCCGCTGACGCACGTGCGATGTACCAAATCGCTATCGCATAAAAACCCTAAAAAGGGTAAACTATGCGGCTATTCTTGATAAGTTTCGGCGATTCTTATGAAAGATTGTCTAACTATTTATAGGGCCGCGTCTGTAGGGTTTTTTGCATGATTCAAAGACAAATCACAATTATTAACAAACTTGGTTTGCACGCTCGCGCCGCTGCTAAGCTTGTCGGTGTGACGAGTCGGCATGGATGTAGCATCGAAATTGGAAACGCAGGCAAAATGGTGGATGCTAAAAGCATAATGTCAGTCATGCTTTTAGCCGCAGCCAAAGGCACTGTTCTGGATCTCAAGGTAGATGGGGACGGGGCTCAGCAAGCCGCAGACGAGGTTTCTCAATTGGTTAATAATTATTTTGACGAAGGCGAATAAGGCAAGCAGTCCAATGAAATCTCGCCTGCAAGAACTCAATGATGCCCTCGATAGCGGTGCTTTTATTCAAGCCCGCCACATGCTCAACCACACTTTAAAACCCGCCCATACGGCTCATTTATTAAAGTCTTCGCCTCCCAGAGAGCGAGAAGTGCTGTGGAACTTGATCAATCCAGAATTGGAAGGTGAAGTGTTGCAACATTTAAGCGACGAAATTCAAGCTGAATTCGTTAATCAAATGAACACTGAGGAACTACTGCAAGCCACAGAAAACTTAGACACTGACGACTTCGCTGATATCTTACAACAGTTACCAAAAAAGGTGTTACAAGAAGTTCTTAACAGTTTGAGACAACAAGATCGAGAGCGAGTTGAACAGGTTTTGTCTTACCCTGAAGACACTGCGGGTGGCCTCATGAATACTGACGTCGTAAGCATTCGACCTGACCTTACTATCGACGCTGTGTTACGTTATTTAAGGCGCCATGACACCATCCCCGAAATGACTGACAACCTGTTTGTAGTCACACGCAAGGACAGCTACATCGGCTTGTTGCCCCTCACTCGCTTATTAGTCAGTGACCCTAACACCCTCATATCCGATGTTATGGACACAGAACGCGAAGCCATACCCGCTGATTTAGATGAAACTGATGTAGCTAATTTATTTGAACGTAATGATTGGGTTTCAGCACCCGTCATTAACCAAGAAGGGCGCTTAGTGGGTCGCATCACCATCGATGACGTGGTTGATGTCATTAGAGAAGAGGCCGACCACTCCCTCATGCGAATGGCTGGCTTAGACGAAGACGAAGATACCTTTGCACCTGTTTTTAAGACAGCAAAACGCCGAGCCGTGTGGCTTGGCATTAACTTATTAACGGCCCTACTTGCTTCTATGGTGATTGGACTATTTCAAGACACCATTGAAAAAGTAGTCGCGCTTGCGATTCTGATGCCTATTGTTGCCAGCATGGGTGGTATTGCTGGCAGTCAGGCACTGACCTTAGTGATCCGAGGCCAAGCCCTAGGGCACGTTGAACATAGTAACATTGGTTACCTACTCAATAGAGAAGTCATCGTGGGGGCTCTCAATGGTCTGTTATGGGCTACTGTAGTTGCCAGTATTGCGAGTTGGTGGTTTTCGGACTTCACCATTGGATTTATCATTGCTATTGCAATGGTTATTAACTTAGTTGTGGCTGCTATTTGTGGCACCTCTTTGCCTGTCATCCTTAAAGCAATGAACATAGACCCTGCTTTAGCTGGCGGCGTTATTTTAACCACCATTACTGATGTGGTCGGATTTTGTGCCTTCTTAGGCCTCGCCACATTATTTTACTCGTAAGGAATTTAATATGGGCAAAGTTAAAGCTCGAAAAGCCGCAGCAGAACTCGAAGCATTGCAACAAAACCTGCCTGCTGAAGAGGAACCTAGCCGTACCCAAATCAAACGCGCAATGCAAGCCCTGCAGGTTTTAGGTGGTAAATTAGTTGACCTTAAACCGTCTGAATTGGCCCGCATCCCCATGAGTGATACCCTCAAAACAGCAATTGATGAATCTCGTCGCATCGCTCAAAATGAAGCTAAGCGCAGACACTTGCAATACATTGGTAAGGTGATGCGCGATGAAGATTCAGAAGCCATTGCCAAGGCCTTAGCAGTGCACGACTCAGGCTCTGATGAGCACCGTCGCGTTTTTCATCAAATAGAGACTTGGCGGGATGGCTTAATTGCCAACAATCCTGATACGATTAATGAAATCATACAACTACATGACAAAGCTGATCGGCAACACATTACGCACTTAGCGAAGCAGGCCCAAAGCCTCAATCAAGAAGCGAAAGCAAAAGCCGCTTCGAAGAAATTATTTAAGTATTTGCGCTTGCTGGCAGATATTTAACTTAATCAATGAGCCCTGCAAAATTCATGCTTGTCGATTAAAGATTGTTTAAGGCCTATAAGTGTCGGCAAATCAATTAGCCTCATCTTGTGGGAAGTGGCTCTGATTTGTTGAGGTCGACTAACAGGGTCTATCTGACAAAGTCGACTTATAATGTCTAGATAATAAAGTTCAGGGAATAATGTTTCGATAATAAAGTCGAACTAAATCCAGTCGACTAGTTTTTGACGTAGTTTCTTCACTGAACCACTTTGAATCTGGCTGATGCGAGATTCTGATACTTCTAGCACAGCTGCGATTTCTTTTAAGTTAAGTTCTTCATCATAATAAAGCGCGAAAATCAGTTGCTCGCGCTCTGGTAATTCACCAATAGCAGTAGCGAGGGCTTTTTGAAAAGCCGCTTCATCGACCTCTCTAGTTGGAATTAAGGCAGATAATGGAGGTTCTACACCGTCAGGCTGATCCTCAATCTGCACCGTTTGGTAATTATAATTGCGACCTTTTTGATGCTGTAAGTCTTCCAAGCTCATACCCATAGCGTCCGACAATTCCGTGTCTTTAACTGGGCGCCCCATTTCTTGCTCAAGAGCAGCAGTGGCTTGGTTAATCTCTCGGATACTGGTCATGACAGAACGCGGTAGAGTGCTAAAGCGCCGCACTTCATCTAACATCGCGCCACGCACTCTGAGCTTAGCAAAAGTGGTAAATTGAGCCCCTTTAGTGGCATCAAAATTATTTAACGCCTCTAACAAACCCAGCATACCCACTTGAATGAGATCATCAATATCGACACTGGCCGGCAAACGCGCACTCAAGTGCAACGCTACTTTTTTGACTAGCGGCATATGCTCAACTAAAGGGTCTGTAGCAGACCCAGGAGCATGGGATTGATAAAGAGAAAGATTATGCATCAATTAATTATTTCCAATTACGCTTTATGTTGCAATAGTCTTTCAACAAAAAATTCAACTTGGCCACTTAAGCCAATAGGTGGCTGCCAGCGCTCTACTGCAGCCGCCATCCGTGCATAAGCACGAGACGAATTAGCCATAGGTGATACTTGAACCACGGCTTTTTGTTGCTTGTTAGCTAGCCGCAGTTGTTCATCACGAGGGGAACTTCCCAAATACAACATAGTAGCTCCTAAGTAATGATCGACAACTCGCTCAATTTTGCTATACAAAGCACGACCTTCTTTTTCGTTCTTCACCATACTGGCAATAAAGTGAAAACGACTGGCCCCATAACGCTGGTTCATGACTTTAATCAATGCGTACGCATCCGTAATTGAAGAGGGCTCATCACATGCAATGACAATGACTTGATGGGCGGCATTTAAAAACGCTAAGACATTATCAGAGATCCCTGCTGCAGTATCAATAATGAGGTAATCTAATTTGCCATTGTATTCACTAAAGGCTTGAATTAAATGCTGCAATTGTTCATTTTGCAAGCTGGCCATTTCGTATATACCTGAGGCTGCAGGCACTACTTGTATGCCAAACGGACCTATTTGAATGATGTCACTTAAGGTTTTTTCACCGCTCATGACGTGAGCCATATTAAATGTACACTGCAAACCTAGGTTCACATCAATATTTGCCAAGCCTAAGTCGGCATCCATCAACATCACTTGGTGACCCTGCTTAGCCAAACTGGCAGCAATATTAATTGAGGTGTTAGTTTTACCTACACCTCCTTTGCCACTCGTTACAGCAATGACTTGTATTCCGTTTGAACTCATATTAGTGGCTCCTGTAGGACGCTAAGCCCATGGCAGCAAGAGGGGTATCTTTTAGGCTGCCAAACTTAGGACTGGCGACAGGTCTTGTGTTTAATAGACTTCTATCACTCAGACCAGAAGGTTTACCTGGTGTAGCGTGCGGTAGCCTAGACAAAGCATCTATAGCACCATCTTCTTCTGCTAATTCAGCTGCCACTGCGTGAGCAACGAGTTGCTGTGCACTAGGATAACCTAAGTCTAAGGGAATACGCTGCCCGTCAGTAATCATTACTAACGGCTGCTTTGACTCTATAAGAGCTGCAAGTAGGCCACCTAAAGGTAAACATTCATCTAATTTTGTCGCTACAACGCCTTTAACCTTACCTAAGTAATGAGTCATTAGATAGCGCAATGCATGAGACTGGCTATTAGCAGCCAGTGTTAGGTAAACATTGATTTGATGGGGCACACCTAAGAAACCGTCAACTAGGTTCTGAATATGTGGATCAAAGGGGTTACCCCCTGAAGTATCAACCAATATATAATCTTTGTGGGTGAGTTGATTTAAGGTTGTGGTTAACTGAGTAAAGCCTGTGACATGATGTACTTCGATGCCTAACATGGTCCCAAATACTCTTAATTGGTCTCGCGCACCAATGCGTTGCTGGTCCATAGAAATCAAAGCCACCTTATGCTTGCCGTGCTTCATGGCCAGTTGCGCACCTAATTTACCGATGGCTGTGGTTTTGCCCACACCTGTGGGGCCTACAA